>CBINJX010000959.1:0-2516 GCA_966251085.1 uncultured Verrucomicrobiales bacterium | reverse complement strand
TCGAGGGTTGCGTCCATCCTGCCACGCGTCCGCCGGATGTCGGATTCAATTTCATTACTGGAGCGGTAACCGCCCCCACTATGCATCTCTGGATTGATCATGCGAATCTCCTTTGAGCCCAGGCTTTATCTTCCTTGAGGGTCTCGATGGTTTTTTCTGGAGCGATGGATTTGTTTTTCAGCGTCTTGATCCCTTTAGCGATCAACGCTGCGGCGATACCTCCGATGACGATGGCGACGATCAGGAAGCCAAGGAAGGTGGCTACACCTTCACTCATCCCTTCATCGACGAATAATCCCCTCAGCAGATACGCGAAGGAGAACAGCAGCATCAGAAGCGAAATCAGTCCGACCGAGCCTCCCGCTGCAAGGAAGGCGATGTTCTTCGCATAAACGGAAGCCTTCTCGGACATCTCCGTCTTTGCGAGCGCCACTTCTTCACGAACCAAAGTTGTGGTGTCGTCCCGCAGCTGACGGAGAAGATCAACAATATGTGGCTGATCAGTCGTCATGGTTTAGGAAAGGTTGTACCGCCGAGGTTTTCACCTTTATCGGTGGCAGTGATTCCCGGAGTTGTTCCGATTCCCGGTGATGGCGAAGGGGCAGTCCCCGTTAATGGAGTCGTGGTTGCCGTACTCGGAGGTGGCGGAATGTTTGAAGTCGTCGCCGTTGGCACGATGCTCTCTTCCGGTGCGGCATAGGAACGAGGATGCCACTCAGTTCCGCGCAGCCTGCGCCGTTCCCGAGCCCGCTCGCCAGAGGCCTTGAAGAAACGCGCCGCGGCGAGTCCGACGATGAACATACCGCCGAACACGATCTCGGGACGACGGCGGGCCATGGATTCGACCTCTTCAAACATATCTGCGGGATCTGTATCGCGCAGGAAGTTAGAGACACGCTCCAGCTGGTCCGCCGCCTTCCGGGCCGGATCTGCAAGCATGTTGGTCTCACCACCACTCAAGCATTCTGACGCGGAGCGTGCCGCCTGAGCATATTGGCTGACCTTGCTTGCAAGGTTCTCCTTTTGTTTGATCACAAAGCTCCGCCCGGTTTCCTGGGCTTGATGAGTGGCGGACTGAAGTCCGGCTTTCATCTGCTCCATCGCAGCAACACCCTGCTCACGAGCTTTTTCTTTCAGGTGTTGACCTTCAGATTTTGCGGACTCCGCAGTCTGCTTCGCGTGGTCCCGCAGAGACGCCCCAGCCTGATTGGGTGCGCCCGGTTGCGCTTCCGCAGTTGTAACACCGCTAGGTGTGAATGGCTCTTCTTTCATAGTCGATTTCAGATTGATTTCACGCTGACCGGTAGCCTGCACAAAGAGTTACGGTTTCTCCCCTCCCGAGAGCCGCCATTCCACTGCTGGCGACCCCCTTCTCAGGGCTCGCCCCGATGCCTTCAATCTCTCCCATACACGCGCAGTCTCGCCGTTTCCGGCAGCGGCTTACGCCGTGTACTCCGACGAAAATGTAACTCCTCATACACAAGCATTTCCCCGGTGATTACGTTCCAAGGAAAAAGGACCGGACGCCTTCCAATTGCTTACGTAAAAATGACCGTTTACGTCCGGACGATCCAGGCAGGCCCGAAAAATCCAGGCCGCTATCCCCAGCCCGACGGATGTGAGGATCTGGGAACCGATGATCTCTGCCGATGCTCTGTCGCTCAGCATGCGAGACGGTGCGCAGAATAGGTCGCTTAGATAGACTCATAAGTTTACACTCCTTTTTCCTTACAACAGGTTCTGATATCTAATCGGACAAACACGCCTCAGTGTTTGCCCGAATGGCTTCATTCACACCTGTGTTCGCACCAAGATCTAAACAGGAAACCAGCTGTAACCCCGCGCACGATTGGGCGGGAGAAAATGCCGGGGAAAGCTCGCTTTCATTTGAGAAGACCTGCTCCCGCGCCGCTTTCAGGGCGCGAACCGCTTTTGATTGAGCTACCCAGGGCGGCGTCTTCCCAGGATCGATGCCACACATTTGATCAGCACGCTTTCTGCCGAACACAAATGGCGGTTAGCGTGATTACGGACGAAGATGTGACGAAAGCGCAGATCGCGATCTCCTGACAGCGAGCCACTTATAAGCAATCGCCGGTTTCATTTTCGGAGGAGCAACCAACGAACCCGGGTGCGTGAAGGAGACGGAGAAAGTGGCCTCACTCTCCACGCGCCCTCCCGGCGGTCGACGGCGCGACCGCCCTACCGCCGGAAGGGCCGTCGCTAGTCAGTGCTTCATTCCCCCTCCTCCACTCTCACCCGCGCCGATCTGCCTGCTCTGTCCCTCAACCCTCAACACTCAACTATTTCTTGCATGTTCATCCACGGACATGATGTCGGAAAAACGAGGTCATCCAGATCCCCAAATTACCTCGAAGCAAGAGGTTCCGTCCCAGAGCCCAGGGTTGCGAAGCCAACGCCATTCAGTTAGCGGAGAACGTTCCTATTGTATGGTCCTGGTCTTCTTATCCCGGCAGGGATGACAGCTTGTAGCCGGGGGTTGAGCGAGGTACGAG
>CBINJX010000958.1:0-2518 GCA_966251085.1 uncultured Verrucomicrobiales bacterium | reverse complement strand
GGGCGCCATTGTAGGCAAACGTCGCTTCTTCCGAAAGAAAACCACTCTAGCCGTAATACTGATTGCAACCAGGAGGAATGCCCAACCAGCGGTCTGGCTGGCAATGGGCAATGCCGCAAGCGCTATACCGACCCCGATGAATGTCAGTGGGGCCGTGAGCGAGGACGGTGATTCGGGGGTGGGGGACCTCATATTCAGATACAGAATCAGCGGATCTGCTCTCCTTTTGCCCCATCAACCGAGCCGGACATCGCCTCAAAGCTGGCAAGGGCCTCAAGGCACCGATGGTAATGTGCTGAACCCGAGCTGGAGTCGATGCGTTCGCCTCGAAGCTTCAACCCGTATGCATAGCCTTGGGTTTCAGCATCGACGATCCAGCGAGCAAGCTGGCTCAGTTTAGCCTCCGTGTCCGCGAGTGGAACCGCGTCGAAGTCGAGCATCAAACGATGAACGGCTTCACCAGTCCATTGTTTGGTCATGAGCGGCAGCCCTCGGGAAACTGCTTTCCAATCAATCTGCCGCATGGATTCGCCCGGAATCCATGATCGGACGCCGGCATAGTCATCTCCCTCAGAGCGGGCGCCGTTCGGAGCGTCATGAGCGGTATCAGGGGTCACCGGCAAGGGCAATCCGCCCACCGGTTTCGGGTACACCACATATTTCTGCCGCAACTCGGCCCACCGCTGCCCGGTGAAGAAACCCAGTGGAAAGGTGCTACTAATGCGCACATTCAGGGTGTTGAAGATTCCTCGTGTGTCGACAGGAATCAACGCGTCCGCCTGTGCTGGTGTTTCCGCCGAGATCACAGCAAAATCCACGGGCGTACCACCCAGTGCCGATTTGACCCGGACTGCAAATTTGGGCCGCCTGGAATAGGTCTCCGCTATCAGCGGTACGCTGAGATGTTCACCAGCGAAGACCGGCTTGATCAGCCCGGCACGCAGTCGCACGCCACGGAGATTTGCCCAGGTATGCGGAAGCGAAAGCAGTCCGATACTGGCAACGACAAAGCAGAGCAGATAGGCGGCGCCGTTACTCTGGCTCGCCCCCGCATACCACATGGCAAGGAGCAGTGCCGCCAGTCCCACTGCGCTGCGGTTCGGGAGGATCAAATTGGCATTCCGCCACAGTTTCATGAGTCCCAACTTCAGATAGACTCTATCGTTGCACAATCGAACATGTACGGATCATCACGGCACAGGAACGGTCTTGAGAAGCTTCTCAGCGAGTGCACGCCCGGTTTCGGTACTGGAATCGAGCGTGCCGCCTCCGAGTCGATGGGCCATCACGGGAACACCGATCGCTTGGATATCCTCCGGGAGCACCATTTCACGGCCCTGCATCAGGGCCCACGCCTGGGCAGCATGCAGCATCGCAAGGCCTGAACGAGGGCTCAACCCGGTGCGGTGCTGCTCACGGCTGGCTTGAAGGAGATCTTGCAGATAGTCCACGAGAGCCGGCGCAGCATGTACCTGCCGGACAAGGCGACGAGCTTCCTCGAGTGTGGCTGCCTCAAAAACCGGCTGAACATCGCGTAAAAGCACCCGGCGATCAGCACCCATCAGCATCGTTCGTTCTGCGGCGCGATCGGGAACCCCGAGTTCGATCCGCATGAGAAACCGGTCCAATTGAGACTCCGGCAAAGGAAAAGTGCCGATTTGTTGCTGAGGGTTTTGTGTGGCCAAAACAAAAAACGGCTCAGGTAGCGGGTGCGTGACGCCGTCTACCGTAACGTGGTGTTCCTCCATAGCCTCCAAGAGAGCGCTCTGAGTCTTAGGCGTTGCTCGGTTGACCTCATCGGCCAAAACCACTTGGGAAAACAAAGGTCCCGGGTGAAACACGAAGCGGCCGGCCTCGCGGTCAAAGATGGAGTTGCCGACGATATCGGCAGGCAAAAGATCGCTGGTGAACTGGATGCGGCGAAACTGGAAACCGAGGGAACGCGCGAGTGCGTGGGAAAGTGTCGTTTTACCAACGCCCGGAATGTCCTCGATGAGCAGATGACCGCCAGCGAGCAGGCAGGCCACCGCAAGCCTCACCGCGCCTTCCTTGCCGACAACAATTTCGCCGACTTGGGAAACAAGAGCATCGATGCGGTTTTTCATGCGCGGCGAAATCTGGATTGCCGCGCCGAAAAGTCGAGCATGCTGGTCAAACTGAAGGGGATCTGCCAGAGTGTGTTCATGTGAGTAGTGGTGGTGCTCGGCGGTATGGAGGGTCCCTTCAAGGGAGCTGCGGGAATTTTACATGACATATATTGTATTTTGTTATGCTTATCCCTCTTTGTTCCAACGTTTTGCCCGTTTGTGAATAACTTGTGACGGTTTTGTGGCGTTATTCCGTTCGCACTCCGTCCCCCAATTCCTCACGTGAGCAGGTCCTCCAACTCGCTCATTTCGAGACCTTCCATCAGCGGTTGTTCGCTTTCGACGCTGAGATCGCTGAGTTGCCGTTTCTTCGTCTGCAGAGCGAGGATCTTCTCTTCTTGAGAAGTGGAGGGGTCACTCAACTCTGTCCG
>CBINJX010000957.1:0-2519 GCA_966251085.1 uncultured Verrucomicrobiales bacterium | reverse complement strand
CCAAGACGAAGACAAGAAAGCCGCATAACTCTCACCATGTAGTTTCAGAGGAGTATCGAGTTGAGAGCCGCGTGCCGGCAGGTCAGAGAGGTAGAAGTAGCGGAGTCCCAACTGATTACTGATTACTGACTCACTGATTACTTTCTTCGCGCTTTCACGCGTACCGCTCGTTGGCTGCTCTCAACCCTCAAGCCTCAAAGATCAACTTTCTGGACTTGTGGAACACTGGAGTTTCCGATTCCAAACTGTGCGCCCCCTGCGTATTTCTCGCGCCCATGCAAGATCCAGCGATCGGTATCATCGGCGGTAGCGGCCTTTATCAAATCGAGGGGCTGACTAACCCCACTGAACACGTCATCGATACTCCGTGGGGAAAACCGTCCGATACGATCTTCGGCGGAAAGCTCGCTGGCCGGCAGGTGTACTTCCTTCCCCGGCATGGCAGGGGGCATCGTATCATGCCGCATGAGCTGAATCATCGCGCCAATATCTACGCGCTCCGCTCACTCAATGTGCGGTGGATCATCTGCGTGACCGCGGTGGGCAGCTTGCAGGAGAAGTATGAGCCTCGTCACATCGTCCTTCCGTCGCAGTTCTTCGACCGGACGAGCCGCCGCTCGGAGCACACTTTCTTTGGAGGTGGCATTGTGGCGCATGTCGCATTTGCCGATCCCATCAGCACCCATCTCCGCCAGCTTCTTGCGGACGCGGCGCGGGAGCTGAATTTCCCGGTCCACAATGGCGGAACCTATGTGAACATGGACGGTCCGGCCTTCTCCACCCGTGCCGAAAGCGAGGCCAATCGGCAGCTTGGCTTCGATGTGATCGGAATGACCAATCTTGGCGAAGCCAAACTGGCCCGTGAGGCCGAGATCGCCCTCGCAACCATGGCGATGATCACCGATTACGACTGCTGGAAAGTGGAAGAGGAGCCGGTCACTGCAGAGACCGTGCTGGCCCACCTGGCAGCCAATGCCGACAATGCAAAGAGGATGCTGGCCCAGGTCATCCCTCGAATTCCCACCGTGCCAAACTGGCCGGAACACCGCGCCTTGGATACGGCGCTCGTCACGGACCGCCGTTTCTGGCCTGCGGAAACTGTCGCTAAACTTGGGCCGATTATCGAACGATTCACCCCAAAAGCATGACCTAAGAAACGGGGGGCTTTTCCCCTGTTGATTCTCCCCTAATCCGCCGTATCGAACACCAACCCTTGCCCATGCTCCGCCGTAGCCTTGCTGCCCTTCTTCTGGCTGCCATTCCTGTAGCCTGTACCGCCCAGAGCGCCACTCCTGCTCATTCCTCGCCTGCTTCCAATGGAAGCGGAGAGGCGCCTGCCGCCGAAGCGGCTCCTGCACCTCCGGCTCCGGCCGTTACTACGCCGGCTGCTCCGGCTCCGAAAATCACTTACTCGTCTTGTCACGTGGACGGTCCATACATCGCCATGACGTATGATGATGGACCGCATGCGCAGTTCACACCGCGGCTCCTCGACATGCTCAAGGAGCGGAACATCAAGGTGACGTTCTTCCTGGTCGGTAAAAACGTGGCGGAATATCCGCAGATCGTGAAGCGGATGGTGGAGGAGGGGCATGAGGTGGCGAGCCACTCCTGGTCGCACCCGCTGCTCTCCAAGATGAGCGATGCCGCTGTTGCCGAGCAGCTCAAGAAAACCCATGCCGCAATCAAAGCAGCTTCGGGCGTGGAGCCTGTCACGATGCGTCCGCCCTATGGCGGGTTCACCCAGCGCCAGCAGCGTTGGTGCAACGGAGAATTCGGATATAAGACGATTCTCTGGGACGTCGATCCGCTGGACTGGAAAGTGCGCAACGCCGCGCATGTGCAGCGTGAAATCCTTTCCAAAACGAAACCGGGATCGATCGTCCTGACGCATGACATCCACAAGAGCACGGTCGATGCCATGCCTGCCACGCTTGATGCGCTTCTGGAGAAGGGGTTCAAATTTGTCACGGTCTCCGAACTGATCGCGATGGATCGGCCCCAGCCGCCGAAGCCGAGGACGACCTCCAAACCGGTGAACGGCGCCTCTGGCAAGCCGGTTACTGCCGAGATTCCCGCACGGCCTGCTACGGAGGAAACGGCCCCCGAAGTGCCAGTGGTGCCGGAGAATACGACAACAACTCCAGCATCAGCACCAGCCTCGGCTCCGGCTCCACAACCCGCTGTGCAAGCGACGAAGCCGGCGATCCGGCGTTAACCGCAAGGCAGGATATCCATCAGATTTCACAAAAAAGGGCGCTCACTTATGGTGAGCGCCCTTTTGGTTTGAGCAGGTGAGCGTGGCGGAGCTGGAATGGATCGCTCACGTGCGATGCCCCTCCTGCGCGGTAGGGCGGTCGCGCGATAGCCATTTACTTTCTCCATCTCCCTCACGCGCTCGCGGCTCTCAACTCCTCTGAAAGTAGAATTGCCGCATTTCCCGTAAGTGACTGTGCAGGAGGAAAAAGCGTGGTGGATCGCGATCTCCGAGCGCGATGGGTTCCTGCTCATCGCGCAGC
>CBINJX010000956.1:0-2520 GCA_966251085.1 uncultured Verrucomicrobiales bacterium | reverse complement strand
TATCCCTCCGGGATCAAGACAGCGCTCGGCGAGCATTGATACGTCAAATGCGAACGGCCATTTCGCCTTTTTGCGCTCACATCTGCTCAGTGCTCAGAAGTCAATAAACAGCCCCAACTCTGCCAACCTCACTTGCGACTGCCCTCCCGACGGTAGTGCGGTCGCGCCGCCGGACCGCCGAGAGGGCTCGTGGAGAGCTAAGTGTTTCCCAGAAATATTTTTGACAGCCCGAGTAGTCAGAAGTTCGCAGAGTGAATGGAGTCTCCCTGTCACTTTCCACTCGACGACTCTGTGTCGAAAAACTTTTCAGGGCTTACCCAGGAATTCGTCCCAAAGCAGATGTTCCCTGAAAACGATTTTGGAGGCGTTTCAGCCCACCTCCCCTCTGCAACCGCAAGACTAAGCGCCAGCCGGTTGGTGACTATCGAGACAGTCCCGGATCGCTTTTGCCAGTTTAGGAGCCTGATACGGCTTTTGGAGGAAGTTCACACCGTCCACGAGAACTGAATCCTTCCCCACTACGTCAGCGCTGTAGCCGCTGGTATAAATCACCTTCAGATCTGGTTTTTCCGCGAGAAAGTGCTGGGCTAACTCCCGCCCGGTTATTCCCTTTGGCATTACCATGTCGGTGATGAGCAGATCGATTCTGCCAGCGTTCTCCTTCCAGACCTCCAGCGCAGCGGCTCCATCCTCGGCGGCAAGTACCGAGTAACCGCATCGTTGGAGAATGTGACCGGCTATCAGTCGAAGAGAGGGTTCGTCCTCCACTACCAGGATAGTCTCACTCCCTTTCGGTAGAGGTGCTACGCTCTTCGTCGGTTTCGCATCGAAGACGTTTGCTTTGCTAGCGGGTAACCAGACTCGGAACGTGGCGCCCTCTCCGGGCTGACTCTGTACGTCGATCCACCCATGGTGTTGCTTTACGATTCCATAAACCGTTGCGAGTCCCAGTCCTGTCCCTTTTCCCACTTCTTTTGTCGTGAAGAACGGCTCGAAGATCCTCGGCAAGATTTCGGGTGGGATTCCCTGCCCGGTGTCTTTGACGCTCACACAGACATACGGTCCCTCAGTCAACTCCGGGTTCTGGTGTGCGGCTTTAGGATCTACGGTTTTCTGGCCGGTGGAGATCGCCAACCGGCCACCACGCGGCATGGCGTCGCGGGCGTTTACGGCAAGGTTCAGGAGGATCTGCTCGATCATCCCGGAGTCTGCGTAAGCCAGCGGAAGCCTCGTTGAATACTCCGTCGAGAGTGCGATCTCCTCTCCAAGGACCCGCTGAAGCATTCTCGCAACGTCAGCAACGATCTCGTTGAGTTGCACATGCTTCTGTTGCATCGCCTGCTTGCTGCTGAAAAGCAGCAGTTGCCGCGTCAGCCCGGCCGACTGCTCCGCTGCCTGGAGAATATCCCGGGCGTACCCTGCCGCAGGAGAGCCATCTTCCACGTCCATCAGCAGTAACGATGCGGAGCTCTGGATAATTGTCAGCAGATTATTGAAGTCGTGAGCCACTCCACTGGCGAGTTGTCCCACCGCCTCCATCTTCTGAGATTGCCGGAGTTGCTCGTTCAGGCGCTTGTGTTCCGTTATGTCCTCCGCCAATCCTGCAATCCGGTAAACCTCACCGGTTTCGTCCTTTACCGGAAAAGTCCGGGCGCGAACCCATCGGATTGTTCCATCGGGCCGTACAATGCGAAATTCCTCGTCGTAGTTTCCCTGCGCCTGCTTTGGAAGTGCCTCTTCGATCCTTGGCCGGTCCTCCGGATGAACCGTTGCCAGCCATCCCTGCAATGTGGTCTTGAACTGATCGCGAGGGGCACCCCAGATATGCTCAAAACCCGGGCTCACATAGAGTTCGTTCCTCGCCAGGTCCGAAATCCAGAACACCTCCCGGATGTTTTCAACCACCTGCCGAAATCGCAGCTCTGATTCCCGGCGTGCTTCCTCTGCTTCCACTTGGGCGGTGATGTCATTGAACACCACCACGGCTCCGATGCTCCGCCCTTCGTCGAGTATTGGGCTACAGGTATACTCTCCTGGGAAGCAGCTTCCATCCTTGCACCAGAAGACGTCCCGTGCCGAACGGCGTTTCACTCCATCACGCAATGCAGACATGATCTGGCAGTCCTCGGTATGACGCGGCATCCCGGCGGAATCCGAGTGATGCACCAGCAAATGGAGTTGCTGCCCCAGCAACTCATCTACGCTATACCCCAGCATCCGAGCAGCAGTCGGGTTGATGAACGTAGCGCGACCATTTTCGTCGATCCCACAGATCCCTTCACCGGCAGCATTGAGGATCATCTCGTGCTGCCGAGCCAGTTGGCATAGAATCTTTTCCGTTTCCTTGCGACTGGTGACATCCACGCTCGAGCCGACAATTTGAACGACGTTCCCGGCTTCATCACGCAGTGGGCCGAAAGTTGCGTCGACCACCCGAACCTCTCCTCTAAAAAGCACCTGGAAGTCCTCGCGCACAGTCTCCCCTTGAGCAACCCGTCGCAAGACGTTCCTCATCTGCTC
>CBINJX010000955.1:0-2522 GCA_966251085.1 uncultured Verrucomicrobiales bacterium | reverse complement strand
CCGCCTTCCCGCTGGATGGCGGCCGTGTCCTGCGATCGATCCTGTGGGGGGTGCGGAAAAACCTGCATTCGGCGACCCGGATCTCGGCGGCGATCGGCTCCGGCTTTGGCTTTGTCCTGATCGCACTCGGCATACTCAGCTTTTTCAGCGGGAATCTCATCGGCGGAATCTGGTGGTTTGTGCTTGGTCTTTTCATCCGCAACGCCTCCCAGATGTCCTTTCAGCAGATGGTCATCCGGGAACTGCTCCAGGGAGAACCGGTGCGGAACTTCATGCGTCCCCAACCAGTTACGGTACCCGCCGCCACCACCGTTCAGGAGCTGGTGGATGACTACATCTACAAGCATCATCACAAGCTCTTCCCGGTGGTCACCGAAGGTCATCTCGCCGGCTGCGTGACGGTGAACCGCGTAAAGGAAATTCCCAAGGAGCAGAGAGCCCAGCATACCGTCGCGGAAATTGCTCAACCATGCACAAAGGAGAACACCATCCCCCCCGACTACGATGCCGTCGATGCACTCGCATTGATGCATCGCCAGGGGATAAGCCGACTGATCGTCGCGGAGGACGGCAAACTCGATGGAGTTCTGGCACTCAAAGACCTTCTGGGTTTCCTGGCAATGAAGATGGAACTCGAAGGTGGACGCCCGGAAACGGTATTGACTGGATCGCCCACCGAAGAGGTAGCGCCGCCGCCGAGGGGCTTGCGAACCGGCGAAAGACGATAGAACTGGAGATGCTGGACACATCTCCTCAGGCACGGGACAGTTCGTCTATGCGTTTACATGTTCACATCCCCTCGCAAACGCTCGATCTCCTTGACGGCAGTGGCGCTCTGATCCGTCGCTACACCATCTCTACTTCGAAGTACGGTCTGGGGTCCGAACCAGGCAGCAACAAGACCCCCATTGGGACCATGCGGATCGCGGAAAAAATCGGTGACGGAGCCCCGGCGGGTGTCATTTTCAAGAGCCGGATCCAGACAGATGAATTCGGCCAGGAAGACGACCCGGAAGACCGCGTCCAGACCCGTATTCTCTGGCTCGAAGGCTTGGAGCCCGATAATGCGAATACGAAGGAGCGCTACATCTATATCCATGGGACAAATGCCGAGTCCCAACTCGGAACGCCTGCAAGCCACGGCTGCGTCCGGATGCGCAACGACGACATCATCGATCTTTTCGCAAAGGTGGAGGTGGGGACGCCGGTGGTGATCGAGGCGTGAAGGCGGGCCGGAGTAGTCAGCACTCAGTGCTTAGAAGTCAGTATCCGCAAGGTCTCCCCGCGCCAGCAGCATAGGCCCTATTCGCCCTATTGGTCCAATGGGTCTCATCCGCCCGACTGAGCACTGTGCACTCCCCGACTCTCCCCTCTTCCCCCTACAACCATCAAAGTTTCTGAATACGAACTCTCGGCGTGTGCTGAAAAAGCATTGTTTTCAGCCGCAGAAGTTTAAACATCCAAAACGTGCCATCCAGGCACGGAAAGGAGTGACAAACACAAATACCATGAAGTACCTCGCAATTCTCACCCTGGCTGCTGCGGCCCTCGGGCTCAGCGCTTGCGCTGACCGTGAGCAGTCCAGCTACACGACGACCACCACATCGTCCACGTATGCTCCGGCGCCATCCACCGGCTACGTGAAGTAAGCTTTCCTCCAACGAGGGGCCTACACTTTTGAGCCAGTCCGGTTTAACCGGGCTGGCTCTTTTTTCTTTCTGCGCCCTGCAGTTCTCCGTGGCGCTGAGCCTATCGGCGCAACACTGACAAAAGGACTATCCTTGAGAAGAAAGCGCCACGGAAGATGTGCGGCCTTCGAAATGCCGATTCGAACATCCTCAACGACCTCCACCGGCCCGGTCCTCGGCCGGAAGCCGATCCCCGCATCGCTGCACAGATCGCGTCCGTGATCCGCACCGGTGACACCAAATGCCTGGCAGAGCTTGCCCGGCCCCGAACAAAGCGCCACACGCTTCGTCTGGCGACGTCGCGCCTCCATCAACTCCACCCCCCGTGTCGGCTCCACAGCCCGGATCAGTACGAACCCATCCTCTTCGCTCTTCAGGAGGACGTTCAAGAGCCAGTGCATCCCGTAGTTCAAATACACATAGGCGGTTCCCGGCCCGTTCGCCGCAACGAACTGCCGGGAAGAAGGACGGAGAAACGTATGGCACGCCTCATCGTTGAAGACCGAGTAGGCCTCAGTCTCCACGATCACCCCCGCACATTCGTTCCAGACCAGTTCGCAGCCAATCAATTCGCGAGCACAGGTGAGCGGATCGCGTTCGAAAAATTCAGGACGCAGGTTCATTGATGCGTACACGTTGGTATGGAATTGCGGTTGCCACAACGGCTCACAAGATACCCCTGCGGATTTTCATGTGAGCAACTGAAGTGACGCGCCGCTGCGGCGCGTCAATGTGGGGTGGACGTCCTCGTCCGCCTGGAGAGACCGTAGAGAGCAGAGGGCGTTCTCCCTTCCTGCTGCGGATCGGTAGCGCGCCAGCGCCTGGAGCTTGCGC
>CBINJX010000954.1:0-2534 GCA_966251085.1 uncultured Verrucomicrobiales bacterium | reverse complement strand
ACGGACAGTAGGGTATGTTTCATGAAAAGATGTGACGAGTCGCGCAACGTGTGAGTTCGCCGATAGCCACGGGCAAGTATGACGTGCCAAGGCAGCCAGACTCCCAGCCCGTGGGGGAGCAGTGGAGCGATGGGTTCGGGAATCCGGATTCATGGGTGGAACTCCTCGACGTAAGAAGGCTCTCCCTGAACTTCGATGGTGATGCTGTTGCCGCGCGCCACCAACGTCTGAGCGGGAGAAAGGAAGAGTTTCATGGTGATTGCACCCTGAAATCTCACTTTGGTCGGAATAATGTTGTCGTGGATGACGTCGCCCACTCGAACCTCGCCTTCCAATACGGTGGCCGGAGACATGACGGACGCTGAAAGCGATGCCTCCGTGATCGTGATTGTAGCGTCTTGAGTCCACCCTGTTCCTGCGTCAATTGCGGGGCGGCCGAGGGAGCGGTGAATGTATGCGGGCCGGAACAAGATCACTGCTGTGCCGCCAGTGACGGTAACAGCGGCTAATTCAGAATCGTGCAACTCGATGACTTCGTTCACAGGACCGACGAGGGAGCTCCCGAACTCGTTTTAAAGAGAGCGGCAGGGCGCTTGGCTTTCAGCGCGCCGAATACTCGTAGTATGCTCGAGAAGAGCTCCGGTCATAGACAATATTGTAGCCACCGCCGTTGCTCCAGCGCACGCTGTAGCGCAGACCATTCGAGACAGTAACGGGTTCTGTGCGAACATGGAGCGGGAAAACCTCGGGGTTGCCAAATACCTGTGGGCGCACGGTGATCGGCTCCGTTATTTCACGGAGTTGGAACTCGCGAAATAGATGCCGGAACGCATCCTCAGGGATATCGAACTCTGCACAACGATTGATGCCGTCGCTCCAGTAGCCGATGTGAGATGCTGTAGGCGGAAGGTGAAGGAAGCTCACTTCCTCCGGCCTCGCTTCACTCGAGGTGCGAATGGAAAAGGCCTCCTGAATGCCGCGGTAGGCGCAGTAACCACATCCACCGAGAGCTAAAAGCGGCAATACCAAGAATAGGAGAAGCTTGCGTTTGGCTGTCATGAGAGACGTTCTCCGCAGCCTAACGGCTCACGAGGTGATTGACCAAAGCGCACGGCCTCAAGCACACGGCGACTGCCGGGCATGCCGCGGCTACACATGTGGGCGGCAAGGGGGAGACCGGAAGCCGCCGACGTGACATGCCGAGCGCTTCGCTGCAGCGCGTCAGGCGATGTGGTCATTTGGGGTCGGCGGTGCCCGGCTGCAGGAGCCAGTCGAAACTCAGTTCGGTGTTACGTGGATAAGGGCGCCAGTAGTTCGGTCGGAGAAAATGCGCATCGAGGAGATACATGGGAGCAAAAATGAAACTCGGAACTCCGTGAAAATCCGGTAGACGCTGGCCGCTGGTGATCATGTTGGGAGGAGCCTCCACAAATTGCGTACCATCGAGAGAGATGAACTGCCGAGGACGGATGCGAACGCTCTGCGGCAACGAGATAATGCTATAATACAAGCCGACGTAGGCTGCCAGAAGCGCGATGGCAATAGCTGGGGTTTTCGCGAGATGCGAGCGACACCTAAGCATACGGCTTCCTAATCCCATCCAGACCAGCCGTACTTGGGGCCACCCGCAATGGCGTGGTGAGTGAAAGGCCACCAACGCTCCACATGCACCGTATGCGATGGCTTCTCACCGTAACGATGCAGAAGCGCCAGTTCCTGAGCCCGCCCGAATACCTCGGCTGAAAAGACAGAGGTAAATGGAATCAGGATCATTCCAGCAACGACTGCGCGCCAACCGCAACCGACCAAGGGCATCCAGGAAAAAGGCGCCATGAGCGCAACCGCAATAGCCGAGCCATAGGTTACGACGCGGAGGGATCGAAGCCACCAACCGGACGTGAGATACCAGCCATCAGTAGAGAAAGTAGCGAAAAACAGGAATCCGAGCCAGGTGATTAGTGCTGCAAGGAAACACCGAAGACTGACTACGCCCCACTTCACTCCCTCACGCTGGAGACGTTCGATCATGCTCTTATCATCCATAACATTAACATCCTCGCGCTGTGGAAAATTCTGATTTGTTTGGCGAGGAAAAGTTCGCGATCGGCGGCACGAGCGCGCCGGGTGCAGGGCGTAGGTGGCGTGTCGCATCTGTCGTAACGGCGCAGGAGGCTCACAGAACTGACTGAGTTCCGACCGGCGAAGCAGGCGCGCTGGCTGCTGGGCGAAGGTGTCTTGTGAACTGCCAGCGTGAATGCGCCAAAGGTTCGGAAGGCCGTCGAGGTTGAGCATCTGCAATCTCATAGCTCATACAGGAGTTCTGTGGAGCAGGTGCCCCCTGCCGGATCGAAGATCACGTCCGTCCGCTTGTAGTAATGCGAGTGAGTGCGGGCACCAGAGACAAAATCACGCAGTACATCCACCGCGCCAGCGGCAAGCGCAGCACGAGCGATGCCTTTCAACTCGCGTCGCACCGGATAGACCGTGAAGCACCAGCCAGCGGTAGAGAGGACTGAGCAACGTGCAGGTCCCCT
>CBINJX010000953.1:0-2541 GCA_966251085.1 uncultured Verrucomicrobiales bacterium | reverse complement strand
TATGCGGAATTCATCGAAGACACTCCCGTGGATGTGTCGGACGGCTCCCGCTGGAAGATGGACAAGGGCGACTGTTTCCCTATCCACATGTTCAAGGAGCGGCAAACCAAGGTAATCCTTCAGCTTGCCGGAGCCACATTCATGACGGACACACGCAATGTCCGGATTCTGAAAGATTCCGAAGCGGAACGCGGTCTCAAGAGCTACCAGAAAATGGTGGAGAATTACCTGAAAACGCAGGCAGACCGGCTGAAAAAAGACCTTGAGCAATAGCAGTTTGAACGTCCGGCTGCATTTCCGATTGCGTCCGGCACAAATCCGCCTCTCGTTATAATTTTTAGATGACGCTCAAACTTTACGTGAAAGTATGGTGCCCTTGGTGCGTAGCGGCACAGCAGTACCTCGACTCTCGCGGCTACAAGTATCAGCTCATCGATGTGGAGCGAAACCGGGCGGACTACGATGAAATGATCCGCCTTTCGGGCCAGCGTTATACACCGACACTGGCCGTAGGTGATTTGGTACTGCCGGATTTCGGTCCCGATGAGCTTGAAGTGTTCCTAAAAAAGCACAGCATCCAGCCCTGATTGACTCCCGGGAGCGTCAACGCGTTTTTTTGCGTTCACCGGGGACGCCAATCCCCACTTTCCCGATGCTTTCAGATTTCCTGCTCATTCTTGGTGTGGCAGTGCTCAGTTGGAGCCTGCGCAGCTTTCCGTCCGCATTTCTCCAGAAACTTGGAGCGCTCGGCATTCTCGCCACCTCTTTTCTTATCGGTCAGTTCATCACCGGCTCCTGGGTGGGAGGCGCTCTATGTGCGGCTACCTGGTTCTTTCTCCCCTGGTTTGACCTCCTGACCCGGATTCGGAGACTCACCCTGCCTCAGGAGCGCGCTCTCCGGCACAGGGCGCCTCCTAATGCCGAAATCTTTCCGGCCCTGAGAGACCTCACTGAAGAGATCGAGGATGAGAAGTTTGAACACGTAGATGACGTGGGGTGGGAATGGGATGAGTACCAACAGTTCTTCCGGATTTTCTACAAAGCCGACGAACGTGTTCAGGCTACCATCTGCCTAATCGAGCAGCACGATATCGCGTTCTATTTCGTAAGTCTTTCCTCTCGCGGGCAGGATGGAACGATCTGGACGACTTGGAACTATCCTTTCTCCTACAGCCTCAAGCTCGTGCCGCAGTGGCGGGTCAACCGTATGCGCGGAGAGCAGAGTTTCCTGCAAATGGCGGAGAGCCATCGGCACTTCCTCCAGCAAAATGGGGTTACCACCGCCACCCTGGTGGACTTGAGCCCGGAACAGATCCAGGAGGAAATCCAGAAGGATCTCCGTTCACAGATCTCTCACAATCTCGACAAAGGCGTACTTCGGAAAAATGAGGCCGGTGAAGTACAGTACTCGTGGCGAGGGTTGTTTTATCTCTGGTTCCAGTTCCTGAGGGACATTGTGCGGCTGTCTTAAGGAGCGCGAAAGAATAGGTTGATCAATTCTTCCGTTCAAAAGCGTCAGCCGAGTGCCGATGCTCGATGGTGCCGGACCGCTGCAGCCCCAAATCTGCTCGGGATATTTTTCGCGCTCCCTTAGCTCGACTTTAAATGGCTCCTTTTGCCTAGGCGTACAAGGTTCAGAGCCGCCAGACTCTGTCTATTGGGGCGAGCGCGGCAACCGGATCTCCTGCTCTACCATCCCGTCGTAGGTGTGGACGATGATCATATCAGCCTGATGCTCCGCAGCGGCTTCGCGGGCCGCTTCGATCGCCTCGTGTTTGGTCTCTGCCTGAGCGACAGTCCCAACCGAACTCTCGACCTCCCAGTTTTCACCGGTCGGGTTGACGTGCAGTGCTTTGGGTTCCTCGCTCATTACGAAAAATTCGGGGCGGGATACTTTGCTGCTCGTGTCCGCGGCTGAGTGAACACCGGCAATGCACTCAAGCCGGCACAGCGAGAAGGTTGCGGCAGGCATCCGCGCAGCGGCGGCAAGCTTCCGCACAAATCGCACAGTGTTTCATCTTCTCCGCGTGGGATGCACACTCAGTTCCACAGATCTCGCAGGCGGTGATACACGCACGGAGCAGGTCGCCGTCGAGCTTCTTGTTCGTCGCGGTGATCCGGGAGATCACCTTGGCTGTGGCGAGGCAGACATCCGCACAGTCCAGATTATAGCGGATGCAGGCGACCATGCTCTGAACGTCCTTTTCGCCAAGGCACGCATCCGCACACGCATTGCATGCCTCATGACATGCGTAGCATGCCGTGATGCATTCGATCGCTTTGCTGTGATCCGATTTTGGGTTAACCGGATGGGTTTCGAACATTTGTTTAATGTAGCTCATGGCGGAATCCTTCGTTTGACGTTTGCCTCCAGTGTTCGCGGAATGAGGCAACATCGCGCGCACCGTTGCGAAATGACGAAGTTCGAATGACGAATGACGAAAGAAGCCCGACGGCCCAATGACCGAAGGGCTGAGCTCGAAGCTCCGCGCATTCGTCATTCGTCATTCGTCATTCGTCATTCGTCATTCGTCATTCGTC
>CBINJX010000952.1:0-2557 GCA_966251085.1 uncultured Verrucomicrobiales bacterium | reverse complement strand
CCAGGCGAGGTGACGCTGAATATCGCCAGAAATCCGGACCGATTGATCCAGATCATCCGGGCGTCCATATTTTCAAATCTCATCGAACTGGCTGGGTATCGGCAACTCGGTCAGGACGGGGTTTGCGAAAGCTACCGCACGCCACTGCTCGTGAGCATTCTTCCGCGCCTGCTCATCTGTGCGCGCATAAGACATCCCAACCTTCAGAAATACCGGTTTTCCTTCACCCCCACCTCGACGGAATGCATCGAGTAATTTGCGGGCTTCCTTTGGTGGCCGGGAGGTTGTCACAAGGGCATCCACCCAGCTCCCCATCCACTCCGCTGTCGCTTCCGTTACAGCAGCGCCAATAAGCATCGGGGGACTTTCCGGGCGTGTGTACAAGCGTGCGTTTTCTACGTGCAGCAGCTTGTGGTGCGTCACTGTTTTCCCTGCCCAAAGAGCCCGGATGATCTCAGCTGCTTCATGCAACTTGGCGTTGCGAACCACCTTGGCAGGCCAGACGTCACCGGTGATCGACTCGTTGAGAGCTTGGCCGCTGCCGATCGCCAAATGGAACCGCCCCGGGAACATCTCCGCAAGTGTCGCCGATGCCTGTGCAACAACCGCGGGGTGATAACGCTGAAATGGGCAGCAGATAACCCGTGCAGGCAACGACGTCGCCTGCATCGCAGCACCGAGAAATGCCCAGGAGAAGCCGGATTCCCCCTGCTTCTCACTCCACGGATGAAAATGATCGGACGAAAATAATACTCCGAAACCGGCCTGCGCTGCGTCCTGAACGCAGCGAATTAACCGGCTCGGAGCAAATTGCTCGTGCGATGCGTGGTAACCAATGAGGGCCACCAGCGATTCTCAGCAAGAGGTTTAATCCTGCGAACTCTCGGCTTCTTCAGCCTCGATATTCACGAGCCCTTCGGCAACCTCGGTCAGGCGCACATCAGTTTCCTTCTCCTCCTCGAGTGTCTCCTCGAGTAGTTCTGCCGCCTCGTCCTCGTCGAGAAGCTCCGCAAAAGTGCGGCAGCAACCGTATCCGGCGATTTCGTAATGTTCGATCCGCTGCGCAGCAGCGATCAATGCCGCGTCGAGGACCTCAGGCTTGATCTCCTCTTTCAGCAGCTTCTGCCCTTCTTCGATCAGCCCCTCCATCGCGACGCATTTCTCACCGCGCGTAGATTCGCCGAGGTTTTCCAGGATCTGCTCGAGGCGGCTTACCTGGCCTTCGGTCTGCTCGATGTGATCCTCAAAAGCCATCTTCAGCTCTTCGTTCGTCGCAGCCTTGGCCATCTTTGGCAGTGCCTTGAGAATCTGCTTCTCGGCACTGTAGAGATCTTTCAGCTCGTGAATGAAAAGATCACGGAGTGATTTGATTTTCATAGCATCTGAGGCATCGCGGACCGGAGAGAGTTGGGACGTGTGCCCCTCCTACCTCATGAGCAGTTCAGGGTAAGTTCGTTTGGAGTTGCGAGTCGGAGCACACTTCCTCCCTCCCCCCTCAATCACCCCTGAAGCTTCGTAGTTGCCATGAAGGGCAGAGGGCGAGAGATTCCGACCCTTTCTATGTCCGAGATTCCGAAGACCTACGAACCGCAGGCCATCGAGGAGAAGTGGTATGACTTCTGGCAAAATGAGCGCTGCTTTGTCGCAGACGCCGATTCCCAGAAGCCGTCCTACTCCATCGTCATCCCCCCGCCAAACGTCACCGGCGTCCTCACTCTCGGGCACGTACTGAACAATACGATTCAGGACATCCTGGCCCGTCGTGCACGCATGCTCGGGAAGGAAGTGCTCTGGCTGCCGGGAACCGATCACGCCGGTATCGCCACCCAGACTGTGGTGGAGCGTACCCTCAAGAAGCAAGGCGAGATCAAACATCGCGACGATCTCGGCCGGGAGAAATTCCTCGAGAAGGTGTGGGAGTGGAAGGAGAAGCACGGCGGCATCATCATCCAGCAGCTCAAAAAGCTCGGTGCTTCCTGCGACTGGACCCGGGAGCGCTTCACGATGGACCCCGAATACTCCCGCTGCGTGCAGCAGGTTTTCGTGGACCTTTACAAAAAGGGGCTGATCTATCGCGGCCGCCGTATGGTGAACTGGTGCCCGGTTTCCCTCACTGCCCTCTCGGATGAGGAGGTGATCATGAAGCAGCAGAACGGCGCGCTCTACTATTTCAAGGTGGAGGTCGCCGAGCAGCCCGGGACCTGGCTGACCATTGCGACGACCCGTCCGGAGACAATCCCCGGCGATACCGCAATTGCGGTGAACCCGAAGGACCCGCGCTACGCGCACCTGATCGGAAAGCATGTCGTGCGTCCCCTCCCCGTGGAGATGCCGCATGCGGAGCGCTGGATCCCGATCATTGGCGACGAGCATATCGAAATCGAATTCGGCACCGGCGTCCTCAAGGTCACCCCGGCACACGATAAGGCGGACTTCGAGATCGGTCAGCGCCACAACCTGCTGGCGATCGATGTCATGCACGCAAATGGCGTCATGAACGAACTCGCCGGCGAAGGCCTCTCAGGGCTCGACCGCTTCGAAGCACGCAAGGTCGCCG
>CBINJX010000951.1:0-2566 GCA_966251085.1 uncultured Verrucomicrobiales bacterium | reverse complement strand
AAGCTTCAGTTCTGATCCGCATCTTTCGCTGCTTTATTGCAACTTTTGGGGACGCCTCCGGGCTTCCCCTTTTTTTGTGCCGCGATGGAATGAAAACCTGAGCAAAGGTGGCTCTCGCTCCCGAGCTTCATGCGAGAAACGTGCCGTTTCTGATTATTGGCCCTATAATTGAAAGCCGCACTCGGGGCTCCCATCTGTTGGCTTCTCAGGGCCTTCTCTGAAAGTTGAGGGTGGTTGGTTGAGGGTTGAGTGACTGAGAATGCGCCTTCGGCGATTGAGAGGAGCCGGGAACTACCGGCTGGAGGAACTTTCTTTGCGCTTTCACGCGCCCCGCCCGTTAATTGCTTCTCAGTTTCTGGATTCCTGTATCCCCGCCAATTGCGATATCGAAACACTTCGTCGATTTTATGCGGGGAGAACGCAGAGAGCCGGAGTCCTCTGAGCTCGTGTTAGTAAATGTACCGTCCACAAGACGGAGCTGGGCGGTTTTATCTGATGAGCCAAGCCCTCCGTCTGGATGAAACACGACGTATGCAAACTCTCCGGAAGTCAAAGGCCGGTCACAGTAAGCGAGCTGGCTGCTCTTGTATCCCGGGAGCGGCAGAGGGTTGTCCAAAAAGGTGCAATGCTGCGGGTCCACCTCTAGCGTTATCCCGGCAGCCAGCGGTTCCCAATTCGTGATTTGTCGCCAGATCCCATCTTCCCCTCGCTCGGCGATGGTAAAGGTGCGGAATTTTTCCTCCGTTCCGTCCACGAGAACGATCAATGCAGTCAAAGCCTGCCTGGTGATCGCGTTTTGCCGGGCTGCGTCGAGCATCCGCGCAATCTTGTTTCCGGACACGTTCAGTGCTCGCGAACTGCTGAGATGCTTCAGCGCTGGACTCCACGAACAGGCCAGCAAAAGCATCAAGCCAAGGATGCAGATCGTCTCGGCAGTGGAGAGACCGAATCGTCGCTTACACCAGCTGGCGGGGGATGAAGAAACACCTCGTAAGTGGTTACCCGCTGCTCTGGTTCGCCTGATTGGCGAGAGCGAAGCATGTGATCTCACGGGTGCTTTCATCAGGGGAACGATTCGCACAGTAAGAGTCCTCCGCCTGAGTCAGGGCGCAAGCTGAACATCGATTACATCTTTGTAACGCTTCTTTTGGCTTTGGGGTTCGAGGGCGGACGGCATGTTGGTTGACCGGCTAGGTGGAGTCGCCATTCTCTTCCGGGTGAGAAGACTCACCGATGTTATCCGAATCCTTTTCTCTCCTTTTGGCGACCGCTCACGCACCCTGATCCAAACCGTGCTTTATGGATTGGCGGGAGGGTTTGCAGCTGTGGCGTTCCACCTGGCGATCCACTGGCTGTACGGCTCGACTTTCGAGCGCCTTGCCGAACGGTCTCTCACGGTTTTCCTCATTGGCAGCTTCCTCGTTATCACCCTTACCTCCGCGGCGTCAGGCTGGCTGCTGACTGAATTCTGCAGGGCTGCCGCAGGAAGTGGGATCCCGCAGCTGAAGCTCGCATTCTGGAAGGATTTCGGTGTGGTTTCGTGGCGTGTTGTCTGGGTGAAATTCCTGGCGGGAGCGTTGAGTGTGGGCGGAGGGAGCAGTCTCGGTAGAGAGGGCCCGAGTGTTCATATGGCCGGTGGACTGGCTTCGAATATTTCCGACAAACTTGGCGTCGCAAAGCAGGCACGTCGGGGAGCAGCCGCGGCAGGAGCTGCAGCGGGACTTGCGGCGGCCTTCAATACGCCGCTTGCGGCAGTCACTTTTGTTCTGGAGGAAATCATTGAGGATCTCAACAGCCGGCTCCTTGGCCGGATCCTGTTGGCAGCCGTTGTTGGTTCGCTGGTAGTTCACGTGTGCATCGGCAGGCAGCCGGCATTCGCCCTCGGGGCGCTCACTGGTCCGAGTTGGCGAGGATACGCCCTCATTCCATTGACCGCTGTGCTGGCGGCATCAGCCGGTGTTCTTTTCCAGCATCTGGCGCTTGGATTGAGATCTCGCTTTTCAACGCAGGCGACATTGCCGCGCTGGCTCGGTCCGGTAGTGGGAGCGATCGCAACCTGGCTCCTCGGGAGTGTTGTGTTTATTCACACCGGACACCTCGGTGTGTTCAGTCTTGGCTACTCGGATCTCTCCAGCGCACTGAACGGCGAACTTGCGTGGACGATTGCTGCCGAGTTGCTGATCGCCAAGCTCCTCGCCACTGCACTCTGTTACGGGTTCGGCGGATGCGGGGGGATCTTTTCACCGACTCTTTTCTTCGGTGGAATGAGCGGCGCTGTTATCGCCGGAAGCGCGGCATGGCTTTTACCAATAGGCGTGGAAGATCGAATGACTCTGAGCATCGTCGGTATGGTGGCCAGCCTGGCGGCCGTCGTGCGTGCCCCGGTGACAGGCATTGTGATTGTCTTCGAGATGACCCGTGAACTGACGCTGGTGCCCGCCATGATGCTAGCCGTGCTGGTGAGTGAGGTCGTGGCAAAGATGATCAAATCCACGAGCTTCTAGGAAGAAGTCCTGCACCAAGATGGTGCTCATCTGGAGCAGATCATTCCTCCCCGCGACTTGAA
>CBINJX010000950.1:0-2567 GCA_966251085.1 uncultured Verrucomicrobiales bacterium | reverse complement strand
GCAGCTAGATGCACTGAAGTTCGAGCTGGACGGAGAGCAGATTTATTACTGGAGCGAAGTGGAGGCGTTCGCTCGCATTTTTTACAAGCCTCCAGCGAGGCAGACAGCTCAGGATCACGCCCAGATGCACTTTCACCTGCAACCGGCCGTGGACCGCTTTAAGGCAATAAAGGACGACGCAAAGCGCAGTGAGTTCCGGGAGAAGCTGAATGGCTTCGTGCGCATTTACTCATTCCTCAGCCAAGTGATGCCATATGCCGATCCCGCGCTGGAGATGCTCTACAGTTACGGGCGCTCTCTATTACCGCACCTGCCGACAGACCTCGAGACAGAGCGCGTGAAACTGAGCGACGAGGTTGGGCTTCAATACTACCGTTTGCAACGGATATTCAGCGGGGAAATCACTCTAAAAGACGGCGAGCCAGAAGGAGTAAAGAGCCCGACGGAGGTCGGCACAAGCAGAGTGAGGGAGGAAAAGGCTCCGCTTTCTGAAATCATCAACTCGCTGAACGAACGGTTCGGAACAAACTTCACAGATGAGGATCGGTTCTTTTTCGAGCAAATCCGGGAAAAGGCGGCAGGTGATGATCGGGTGATCAAGCTTCGCCAGGCGAATCCCTTCGATAAGTTCCAGCTCGGTCTCCGGCAGATGATTGAGAATCTCATGGTGCAGCGCATGGCAGACAACGACGCAATCGTTTCCCGTTATATGGACGATAAGGAGTTCGGCGGCGCAGTGTTCGGCGTTCTGTCAAAGGCCATCTACGATTCAAGTCCGCAGAGCGCGCCGTTGGGTGCCGATTAGGAAGTGCTGTAATCCCTAAGACTAGGAATTTGGAGCATGTGGTGACTGCGATCGAGAGTCGAAGCACTCTGCTATCACAAGCAGCCGATGTTCATCAGTGGCGCGATGGCTTTGCTCGCAGTAGAATCGCAGGACTTTGAATTCCACGGTACGAAACTACGCTATGCCTCTGACTATTTGCGCCCGTCGCGCCGTGCCAGCCATCGTCTTGGCAAGAATGCCACCTTGCGAGCAGTGACTGAGGAGGTGCAGGTATTCGCTGCACAAGGGGGGCGCTATTCTCAGGGTAGGCGGAAGCCCTTCGCAAGATTCATGTTGTAATACAGGCACGAGCTGGGATGTGGAGGACTCTCGATCCGCGAGTGCTACTGCCACCGATGCGGGCCTTTGTTGCGGAGGATTATCGTGGGCAAAAACGGCTGGAGCTATTGAGTGCAATGCCGTAGAACGCGGCGGTCTGCGGCCTGTGTTGGGTTCCATCGGATTCCATGCTTGGGCCCTCCCACTTCGCTGCAATCGAATCACTATGGGCAACACCACGCTCAAAGACGAATCCGTGCTCTGGAACATTTTCTCGGAAGTCTCCGCCGCTGCTGAGAAGGAGGGGCTTTCACGGCGCGCAGCCCGTCAAAAGGTCATCTTTGCAATGGCGAGGGCATACGGTATCCCATGGCATCAGATAGATCAGCACGATGAGCCGGTGCTTTACTCCAATGTATCGAAAATCACGCGGCTCATCTTTCCGAGGGACAGTCGTGCGGAAGCCAACCTGCGGCGAGAGATCGCCCGGGGCGGCCTCGCGTTCAATGATGCCCTGCAGATCGCTCGTGGTAACGCAAACAGCCGAGATGATTGCCGCTCAGGCCGTGCGGGTGTCTCGGTGCCATCAACGCCGAAGCTGGAGCTTTCCGCGCTGTTTTACACGTTGATCCGCACCGCGAGTGAAGCCGGTTACAGCGCAGAAAGCATTGCAGCGGCTTTCAATGAAGCCGTTGACGAGCACGAAGCGGACGGCGAGTGATAGACGGCACTAAGGTTCTGTCGAAACAGTGCCACGAGCTGAACGGGCGCGGCCGGGGGTGAGGGGAAAATCTGGTAAACGCGACTTCAAAAGCAGCCGCGAGTACCACGAGTTCCATGCCAGCAACGTCGCGCAACTGCGCTTCGGCGTGCTTTATCATATCCCGGCTGGTATACTCACCCCGGGCAATGACAGTTCGCCGCGAGAGCAGCCTGTGAAAGTCCGCTTGCGTTTTGGATCGGTAGATCTATGGGCCAAAAACGTTTCGCGGGCGCACGGCGGACATGAAGTAATGAGAAGTGGCTTTGAACGGAATGACCGCCCGGCAGTAGCAGTTGGCGACCAGCCGCCCAAGTTATGCAGGACGCCGAGGAAGGAATCGGGCGAGTGGAGATTGCACGTCGTGGCGCCACTCGGCTTTTTGCGAATGTCAGCAGCCGTGCCGCAGGTATCGTCCAGTCTGGCGGTTCGGTTACTGTGTTACCGACCGTCTTCTCAATTCGCTCTGACTCGTGAGGGTGATCGGCCATGATATGCCGTTTCCTTCACGCTGAAGCTACACGATTAGGTGCATGCAGAAGAGATCTTGCGGTCGGCACTGCCGCCGGTATCTTCCGCGAGTCCAACCCCTCGGCCTTTCAGAGGCGAATTTGATCTATGCTTGCTGAATCTTCCAATTTCGATGTCTCTCCGGAGGCTCGTCCGGTAAATTGGACCCGGAGCGCAGTCGAAGATTTTGCA
>CBINJX010000949.1:0-2577 GCA_966251085.1 uncultured Verrucomicrobiales bacterium | reverse complement strand
GTCAGCGACAACCCCGTGCCGCTCGCCGTCGCAGCCGAGCTGAGGGTGACACTCGTACCACTATTTACCGCAGCGATCTTGGCTCCTGTAGGGATGGTAGGCCCGCTAATGCTCATTCCCACCGACACACCCGCCGTGCTGGCGCAGGTCACGGTGGCCGTGCCATTCGTCGTGCAGTTGGCCAATGTCACTGCGGACGAAGTCTCCAGTCCTTTCGCATTGAGCCAGAAATCGACAACAAATTGGTTTCCTGGAGCGATGCTGCCAGGATTGCCGACAATGCCGAAGGCACCTCCCGCCGACGGCGCACCACCACCGAGTTCCAGCCCGCGCCGCCCAAGGACCAGCTTCGGGTTATCGCGGGAAACCACCGTGACAGGACTCGAGCGTACCACGCGAACAGCGAGCCGCTCCTGCGAGAGTGTGCCATCGGCAACCTCGTCTGGATTAGGCCGGTAGCTGTAAAGAAGCACGCTGCGCCCGGGACCAGTCGCGGTGAATGGAACACCAGCTGTCGTCTTGTTCGCTGTCGCTCCAGTGGACTGATCGGCAAACGTCAGTTCCTGGAACTTCCATTCATCCGTTGTGCTAATGTCGAGTTTGGTCGGTGCTTGTCGCGTGGGATCCGAATCAAACAGATGATGGTAATGCGCGTTCTCTGCCTGGGCCGGGAATCCGGCATTCATATCGACATCGGGGAGAGTGACCGCGGTCTGATAATTCTTCCACGCCGTGAGGCTGAGGCCCGCGCTGGTCCCGGTGGCGGGCGTGTCCAAGGTGAAGCTCGTATTGGGAACAACGGAGGCGATCTTTGTCCCAGTGGCGATGTTCTTGCCACGGATAAACATTCCCACCACCAAGCCTGCGGTATTCGAGAAAGTAACCGTGGTTACACCATCGGTGGTTCCGCATCCGGCAAGTGATATTTGCCCTTCGAGTCTTCGAGCACCACTGCTGTCCTCACTTCCAAGAAGCCGGTTTACGGTCTCACCGGGATACCCTGTAAGTACTTCGACTCTGTAGGACTTGGTTGCGTCGTTACCATCCGGCCACGCAACTTCATAGACGCCGGGCTGAACGGGGAACAACGCTCTCCCCAAGGTATCCCAGCGGAGAGGGTCTCCGGACTTGATGGTGCTGCTATCCGCTGGTCCCCGCCTGGTGACAAATACCGTACCGGGGCCAGCGTCGGTGACTTTCAGCGTCGCCGAGGACGGCAGATCCGGAGCAAGCCTGCCCGTCACGACGGTTCCTGTCGGACTGACATCCAAGCTCTCGCCCAGCGGAATCTCCGCGCGAAAAACGGTTGTCTGGTAGTTCCAGTGTACTTCTGTCGGCGCGCTCGCGGAGCGGATCGTATATACCCGAGCTACCCTCGCCCCCTGTGGAGACGGGAAATTCAACTCGTCGTCCATGTCATGCACTGTCGGGACGGTGGCAAGGTCTCCGTTGGGCGTGCCGCCAAATCCTCCCAGTGTAAGCATCTGGTCGCTGGACCGGTAAAGTGCGCCAATATCGACTTTCCTCCCGATGTCCACCCACACATCCCGATTCAGCCCATTTCCATAGACGATCCCACCTGAACCGAAACTGGCATCCGGCGTAACACGATCAGAACTATATACACGGACAAATGAATGACCGTCGAAGGTAACTCCAGGCCTGTCCTGGCTAAAGGCGTCGAAACGGTAACGCACTTGGCCAACAAAGTTCCACTGGAGGCGAACCGGCTCCGTGATGCTGATTGGAGTAATGGCTCGGCGCGCTGCGTTATCCTCCGGGAGGTCCACCACGGTTCCGGGCATTGTCCCATTCTTATTAAATAGTGTATAGCCGACGGTGTGAGAACGGATTCCACCGCTCTCATTCACGATGTTCGTGTCAATCGATGCATTGAGCTGTTGGCCCAGCCGGTACCAGTGACGGCCGACTTCCGGATTCGGTGCGCCAAAACCACCCTGCTGGCCGCCGGGTGCATCGACGTACACCGCACATTCGAGCCGCCATCTCCAGACCACTGTCACATCATGCTCAAGCGTGGTAGTGAAGAAAAGCTGCGTTCCCTGGACCACCTGCCCGTCCAGAGCATAACCATCGTTCACGAGCCGGTACCATGCCCTGCTGGAATCCGGAGCATCCACGGACCCCGCCTCGGGCAATTCCTCAAAATTCCGATTCAGATAAATGAACTCCGGAGCCTCAAACCGTTTCACGGTCTTGAGCGGAGTTTTATAAATCGTGCCAATTCCCGGATTCAGTCCAAGTGCGGCGGTCCCAACAGTCGTAGGCGTCGTCGCAGTCGGGTCCGATTGCGTTGGCGCCGGCTTCGCGTATTTGCTTTCCACCGTAATGACGACGGGACGCGTGAAGAGGATGCTGCTTCCGTCGCCCATCCATGGCTTGCTCGAATCGAACACACCGTTCTTGTACTGAATACCAACGATCCCCACGCCAGGCTGCGGATCTTCAGTACCATAGTTGCGGCTCTCGATTCCAACGGTGAGTTGCTGCGAAGGAGCCGCTATGCCCGGTGTATTGTCCTGATACCGAATCTGGATGGCATTGCTCGTCTCGTAG
>CBINJX010000948.1:0-2584 GCA_966251085.1 uncultured Verrucomicrobiales bacterium | reverse complement strand
GAGCGGGTGAGCGTTGCGAAGCAGGGGCTGTTTACTGACTTCTGAGCACTGAGTATTGAGTACTCCTCTGAAAGTTGAGGGTTGTTGCTTGAGGGACTGAGAATGCGCCTTCGGCGGTTGAGAGGATCCGGGAACTACCGGCTGGAGGAGCTTTCTCCATGTCTTCACGCGCTCCATTCGTTGGCAGCTTCTCTGAAAGTGAATAGTTGAGAGTCTCGAGTTGAGAGCCGCGCACTGGCAGTTGGGAGAGGTAAAAGTAGCGGAGTCCCAACTGATTACTGATTACTGACTCACTGATTACTTTCTTCCCGCCTTAGGCGCCCGGTGCGTGGGAAGCGTCTTCTCACATCCTCGCTGGTTTGAACACGTACCCTTGGACTTTTCCCACTCACTGAATACGTTTCGCCCGCCGATGGCTTACGAATTCAAACTCATCCGCCGCATCGAGTTCGCAGAAACGGACATGGCTGGCATCGTGCATTTCTCGAACTTCTTCCGCATGATGGAGTCAACCGAGCATGCGTTTTTCCGCTCGCTCGGTTTTTCCATTCACGGGCATGAACCTGAGCGGACGGTTGGCTGGCCGCGTGTGAATGCCAGTTGCGAGTATCTTCGCCCACTGCGCTTCGAGGATGAGGTGGAGATTCATCTCGTCGTCGAGGAGGTCCGCACCCGCTCGATCCGCTATCAGTTTACCTTTCGCAAAGTCGCCGATGGCAGCGAAGTTGCGCGTGGGCAGATAGCCGCCGTGTGCGCCTGCGTGGAGAAGGCGACGGGAAAACTTGCAGCGGTTCCGATTCCGGAAGCCATCCGCGTCCAGATCACCGCCGCTCCGCCCGAGTTACTCAAGCCCACCTCATCCTCCGCCACCTGATCTTCCCTTCTTTGGAAGTTTGCCGAAGAAGATTAAGGAGATTTACTACCTCTTTCAGCTCAACACAATCCACTCATGCCTCCGACCAACGCTTCTCAAGATCCTGGAATGACCTGGCTCGCCTTCGCCCTCCTGACCGTCGTGTCATGGGGTGTCTATGGCGTCTTCCTGCACACGGGGCAGGTGGGTATGCAGGATCCGATCAATGGCCGCTAGAAGGCGTTCCTCTTCGTCGGCCTGGCGTATTTCCTCGTTGCCGTTCTCTCCCCTCTGCTCCTGCTCATTCTTTCCGGTGCAAACTGGCACTATCCGGTGGGCGGAATGGCTTGGTCGCTCATCGCCGGTGTCGTCGGAGCAATCGGAGCATTCGGCGTCCTGCTCGCCTTCGGCGCGGGCGGTGTACCTCCGGTTGTGATGTCGATCGTCTTTGCCGGAGCACCGATCGTGAATGCCTTTGTCTCGCTCATGCAGCATCCGCCAGCTGGTGGATGGGGTGCAATCAAGCCGCAGTTCTGGCTCGGTATCATTCTCGCAGCGGTCGGTGGTTACATGGTCACGAAGTTCAAACCCGCTCCTGCCCCAGCGAAGAAGCCGGTGATCACGGCTAGCGCCAGCAGCACCGCTCCAGCCACCGCAAAGGCTCACTAAGGGCTCAGTCGCCCTTTCTCCGCCCCCCAAATGATTGGTGGCACACCATACGCCTCCACACCGGAGACTCAACTGCAGCAGCTCCGCGCTCTGGTCGCGGAGCTGATTCCCTCGAATCGCTTCTACTCCAGCCGTCTTACGGCGGCTGGTATTACCCCGGAAATTCCCTCCCTTGAGGAATTCTCCAGGCGCATGCCTTTCACCAGAAAGGCAGATCTCGTCGCGGACCAGACGGATAATCCGCCGTACGGGACAAACTTCACCTATCCCCTCGAACGTTACACCCGTTTTTGCCAGACCAGCGGCACGACCTCGCGTCCGCTGGTGATCCTGGACACCGCCGAGAGCTGGGATTGGATGCTCAACAACTGGGTAGAGATCTACCGCGCAGGAGATGTTGGCGCGGGTGACCGGGTGTATTTTGCTTTCTCTTTCGGACCATTCCTCGGTTTTTGGACCGCTTTCGAGGCGGCTGCAAAGCTCGGCGCGCGGTGCATTCCCGGCGGTGGCTTGAGTACGGCTGCACGGCTCCGTGCAATCCTGCAGCACGAAGCCACGGCGGTCTGCTGTACTCCCACTTACGCGCTGCATCTCGCACAGACCGCGGCAGCCGAGGGGATTGATCTTTCGAAGAGCTGCATACGCAAAATCTTCGTCGCAGGCGAACCCGGCGGCAGCGTCCCCGGAGTGCGCGACCGCATCGAGGCCGCATGGGTGGGAGCCGAAGTGCTCGATCACTACGGCATGACGGAGGTCGGCCCGACAGCGCTTCAACGTTCCGGCGAGCGAGACGTTCTGAGAATCATCGAGAGTTCGTATTATGCCGAGATCATCGATCCGGAGACAGGAGATCCGGTTACTCCGGGCGATGTTGGCGAACTGGTTCTCACGACACTCGGCCGCACCGCCTGTCCCCTGCTCCGCTACCGGACGGGTGACCTGGTGCGTGGCGTAGGCGAAGGGCGGGTGGAGTGTGTCGGGCGCGTGGACCAGCAGGTGAAGGTCAGAGGGTTCCGGGTGGAGTTGGAAGAAGTGGGAGTGGTGTTGAGTGGGGCGCCGGGA
>CBINJX010000947.1:0-2585 GCA_966251085.1 uncultured Verrucomicrobiales bacterium | reverse complement strand
GCACCGTATCTTCCCCGCCCCCACATAGCAGAGGCTCTGCGTCCGGAGGCAATGCACCGGACGGAGCTAAAGGCTCCTCACAGAAACGAGGACGTGTAGCAGTGAGCACGAAGCGCCTACTATCCATCCCTCCATAAACCAGCTGGTGGTGAAGCATGTGCACGGGGAACTTTGATGGCGCAAAATGAAGCGCGGGCTCGACGGAAACGTATAACGCTTGCCAATCGGTTGTTCTGCCAACGCGATTTTCTTATGAAAAATCTGTGGCCGGTGTAACATTTCTGCGACAGGCAGAAATGGCAAGGAAAAGCCGCGAGGAGAACTGGCGGTGACCAGTGAACGCAGTGCTAAAAAGTCACTGATGCGCAACCTCCACTCGATATGCAAACCGGCCTTCCCGGACGGTCATCTGCACATTACACGCTCGCAATCACACACCTCCTCGGATTCGTTCACACACGCGGGCAGGCGAATGCGGAAAATGCTCCCCTCGCCTAACTTGCTGTGCGCTTCTACCGCTCCTTCGTGGGCCTCGACGATCGCCTTTACAAAGCTCAACCCGAGGCCCAATCCCCTCGCCGAACGACTCTTGTCGGCGCGATAGAGCCGATCCCAGATCCGCGGCAGGTCGTCCTCCGGAATGCCACTCCCGGTATCCTTTACTGACACCACCACCTCATCGGCCTCCTGGATGGCCGTCACGGCGACAGATCCCCCGTTCCCTGAATACTTAATGGCGTTGTCGACGAGATTCGCCAGGACTCGCCGCAGCATCAGGGAATCTCCCTGTACCCGGAGAGGCGCAGGTACATCCATGCTCAAGGTAATCCCATGCTCATCTGCCACCTCCTCATAGAGGTCGAGCACATTTCCGACGACGCGGGCAATCTGGAGCGACTCCGTCTTCAGGTGAATGATACCAGTTTCCGCCTCGGAAATGTCCATGAGGGTTGTCAACATTGTGAGCACCCGCTCGGATTCCTCGACACAATCGACGAGAGCGTCGCGCGTCGCCTCAGGATCGGCTTCGCGTTCGAGAGCCCCATGAGCCACCGCTCGCATGCGCGTCATCGGCGTACGGAGATCATGCGCGACATTGTCCAGCGACTCACGCATTGCCCGGATCAGGGTTTCGATCTTCTGTAGCAACGCATTGAAAAGCTCGACCAATTCGTCGAGTTCATCCCCCGAATGCCGCGATGGAACACGCGCCGAGAACTCGCCGGTGTGGAGGATGCCATCCACGGTATCCGACAACTGCCGTACAGGCCGCAGAGTGCGCAACGCAAAGAATGCACCAACGGCGAATCCGGGCGGCAGCAGAAGGAAGAGTGCAAGCAGCGAGGAGTTCCGGAAACGCGTGAGGAGAGCCTGGGTGTCTTCCGATGTCTGCCCGACCTGCAGCACTCGCCCATCCGCAAACCGAATCGAGGCAACCTCGAGTACCTCATGGTGAGCTGAAACCGTCTTCAACCAGAGCCTCTCCACCTTTTCCGCTCCGGGATCATGGAGCAGTTGTTCCGTCGGAAATTCTGCCCAGTCGTCCGCATCTCGGAGGAAGACTGTCGCATTCTGAGCATCTGCGATCCGCACAAAGAAGGCTTTTTGCCGCCGTCCCTGCCGATGCGCGCAGAGTTCCCGGACTCCCTGCGCTTCCCCTCGCCGATAGGCATCAGCAAACTGATGGAGCCTGAAATCAATCTGGTCCCGATCCCGATATCGCGCCGCATCACGGACCATCGCGTATGCCACCACCAGGAAGAAGCACCCCAAAAGAGCGAAAAGAGCGGAGTGGAGCAGCGTGAGACGGAAGCCCGCCGTCCGGGCAAGCCGCTTAAAACGCCCGGGGAGCATAAAAAGTAACGTTCACTGCAGCCCCAGCGCAGGCCGGGACCATAGACTCGCCTTTCCGCCAATACCGCCAGATGCCCGTGCGTACGCCACACACCCCGCGCCCAATCATCGTTGTATCCTCTTCGAATACAGAAATAAGCATAAGTGAGTAAAATGCCGGAGTATGGTTGGGGGCACCGACATTACTGAGGCGCAAAGATTGCACGCCTGTTATCTTTTTCCCAACTTTTTTCCTCTTTTCTTCTTGTGCGGGCCTCTTCTGAGTAAAACGGCAAGCCATATGGGGCGCTCGCCCCATTGGGACAAGTCCCCGAACGGCCCAAAAAATCACCAGTTCAGAGCTAGCGGTTTCTGGAAATCACCGGGCTGTTTCCAGAGATGCCGGAGGATTACGAGAGATCGGCGGGGCGATAGGAGGAAAAGATTCAATTTCCACATTCCGCACGGTTCAGCGACGCGTGAGATGTATGAAAACCTCCGAACGCACCTCTCCTGCGACTCACCAATTCTTCACCCCTAGCGTGTTGGCAGGGTCATATTTCGCGCCTGCGCTGCCTTGGGCATTGAGCTCCCGTTTCTCCTGCTTCGCCTTCACCTGTGCGAGCATCTCCTCGAAGCTCATCTGCTCCTGCTGCTGCTTCTGCTGGGACTCTGTCTGCCGTTGTTGCTGCTGTTGTTGTTGAGTGGATGCCGGCGGAGGTGGTGGAGGCTGTTCCTGATCCAACTTCTTG
>CBINJX010000946.1:0-2587 GCA_966251085.1 uncultured Verrucomicrobiales bacterium | reverse complement strand
TGCCGTTCCCTCCGGGCGGCAGCACGAGCCTCGTGAACCCGAATCCTCACCCTGCGATGGTTGTTTCACTGCTGAAGCTTGGCTCGATGGTGCTCGACCTGGATGGTGATCGCCTCGATGTAAAATTCCTCAACTCCACTGGTGGCATCGACGATCAGTTCACGATCAGGAAGGACATCCAGAATGCGCCGCCCACGGTGACAATCGTCAGCCCGGCTGCTGGCGCTACGCTCTATGCACCGATAACGATTATTGCGAATGCGACTCCAGGCCCGGAAGGGGAAGGCGGCAACGTAACCCAAGTGGATTTCTATGATGGCGAAACGTTCGTCGGCTCCGCAACCACACCATCGACGGGCACTTCGTCATTCCAGTTCACCTGGAGTAACGTGACAGCTGGAGTCCATACCATCACTGCGACTGCGTGGGACGACAAAGGTGCGAGTACGACCTCTGCGCCGGTTACTTTCACCGCGGCAGTGAATGCGGCGCCTGCTGTCAGCATTATCAATCCGACGCCGGATGCTGAATACGAGTCGCCAGCAACGATCGGGATTGCGGCGACTGCTTCGGACAGCGACGGCAACGTCGCGCAGGTGGCCTTTTATGCGGGAGACTTGCATCTCGGCACGGACACTGCGGCTCCGTACGAGTTCAGCTGGAGCAACGTGCCTGCCGGCAGCTACCAACTCACGGCAGTTGCGACGGATGACAAGGGGCTGACTGCTACCTCCCATCCCGTGGCCGTAAAAGTTACCGCACCGAATGTCGCGCCGATGGTGGCAATCAGCAGTCCGGCGGAAGGTACAGTGTACACGGCACCGGCTGCCATTGGATTGGCTGCCGATGCGACAGATTCGGATGGCTCTGTCGCACGGGTGGAATTCTACGCTGGCTCCACCCGGATCGGCTCTGACGATACGGCTCCATATAGCTATAACTGGAGCAATGTCGCTGTCGGCTCCTATACATTGACCGCGGTTGCATTCGACGATGCAGGAGCGAGTACGACATCCGCGGCGATCGGTATTACTGTAGAACCGGCGCCTGCACCCGCAGCACCGAGCAACCTGACTGCCAGGGCCGTGTCAAAGGGGCGGATCGACCTGAGCTGGGTGGATAATTCCAACGATGAGGCAGGTTTTCATGTTGAGCGTTCGTTGGACGGCTCAGGATGGGCGCGCATCGCCACGGTCAAGGCAAACGCTACCATACACAGGGACTCTTCGGTGAGTCGGGATACGCTCTATTACTATCGAGTGCAGGCCTTTAACGAAAACGGCGCATCAGCTTACACACCCATCGTATCTGAGAGATCCAGACGTTGATTGGTGGTTGCCGTTTTCAGGTTGATGCCTCCGGCTCAAATAAAACCGGCCATCGGGCTGGCTGCCGCTCACGCCAGGTAAGCGGACAACAGTGCTGAGATATTCTGGATGATTCGCCACACCGCGCGAGTCATCGCCCACCCCAGGAGAAAGTCACATGCTACGACCTGATAGAGCACGACGATTGCCCAGAAGGTTTCCTGATAGCTCCCCTTGACGATCTTGTGCCGGAACTCCCTCTGCGCCAGGAATGCACCGGCCCACCCTCCAATGAGCTCCAGGAGGTGCAGCGTGGATTCCGGGGTTCGCCACTGGCCGAGTTCCGCCCTTTTTTTGTCCACACGATAGGCCACATGAGTGGTGATCGAGATCACGAGCCAGTACCCCAGAATCCAACGGAAATCTAATGGAGGGCAAAGTCGCCACGCGGCAGCGATGGGAAGAAGCAAAAGCAGAAGCAAGCTGAGCACCGCGCCGGGGGTGATCCTTTTCGGTACCCGTTGCTGGTGGTGTTTCTTTCCCATTCGGATCATAGCCACCGCGTAGGCAAATGCGCACGTCCGCAGGAGTCGAGACCCATTTTCCTCACTCTGCGGTTTTTCCTTCGGTGCGCGTGGCGCTCCCGCCGCATCCGTAACTTCAGTAGCACTGTAGTACTTATGAGACTCGCATCGACTTTTACCCGGCTCCTGATCGCGGCTTCTGTATCTGGGACTTTCCTTGGTGGCACTGGAAGCAGGGCCGGAATCCCTCTTGCCGAGTCTCTCAGCCAATCGCTTCGAGAGCTTCAGGGAGTCGTTGAGCCCGAAGCCGAGGAATCAGAGCCCCGGAGGCGCTCGCATCCAAGGTCTGCCGGGTCTGTTCGCCGAGTGGGGCGACCAGCAGGGGGACTCCAGGGGGCATCCTTGGAGCCCGACACGAATCTGGAATCCACGGCCCGAGGACTGTCATCCGAGAGTGAATGGCGGCAAAGGTTCCCAAAAAAGCGGAACTGATTTGCTACAACACATCTTCGGAGCCTCTTTCCTTTACCGCGCTCGACTCTGCGGGACGCATCGCGTCCCCGTTGTTGGTGACTGAGGTGTGAAGTTATCTCAGATCGCGATCCTCCAAGTGCACTTTCTTCACCCACCTGCGGTTGGTTGCTTTCATCTTCTCTGAAAGTAGAATTACCGCATTTCCCGCAAGTGACTGTGCAGGAGGAAAAAAGCGTGGTGGATCGCGATCTCCGAGGCGGAGGCGGGGACAAGGGAGGTTGG
>CBINJX010000945.1:0-2596 GCA_966251085.1 uncultured Verrucomicrobiales bacterium | reverse complement strand
CATCTGCCTCAGCCTTGGGATCGAGCAGGTAAACCGACGCGATCTTCGGATTCATGTCTGGGTCCTGTTTGTGGATGAGCCAGCCTGAAGGAGCTGCCAGGTGGATACCGAGCTCCTTGTCGTCGAAAACGACAGGTTCATTGGGCTTGCGCTGTTCGATCGAGATCAACTCGCCAACCACTCCGCCTCCTTTGAACTTCACGGGGTAACGCTTCGCATCCGCGGAGAACCAGAAGGTTTGCCCGACTGTTGGCAACTCTACCTCGAAGGCTTCCCAGGTTCCCGCAGGGACCTGGATCGACTCCTTTGCTTTCACTTCAATGGCGATCGGGATCTGCGTTCCTCCTGCCAGGGTGGAAACGATTGGGAGGGTTGTTTTATAACCAACCTCCAGTGGAAGCCGGCGCATGAGGTGGACCGCCTGTTCGTTATCATAGACAGGTCGCTGTATTGGTACGGTCGTGGGTTCTTTCTGTCCGGCGACTTTCAACTCTACGGAATCCTCATGATAGATCGCGGTAACCTCTCCCAGCATTCCGTGTTTCCACCAACTGGAGAGCGGTTTGAATTCGTCCGGTGTGGCATCGACGCGACTTGCGGAGTGTACTTTTGCGAATTGTCGCGAGCCGACTTGCCAGATCTTGCGGCCGTTCTGCTCAGTAGCCTGTGCATGATAGGCCATCGCACCGATATCGAGGCCGCCGGGGAGTTTGATGGAGAGATGCAGCAACTCGCCATCCGTCCACGGTACTGGCGCCAGATGGAGATCTCCGGAGAGGTGCTTGCGAGCCTGGGCAACGAGGTCTTTTTGCTCGGGGTAAGTCTTGATCAGGTGTTCGAATGCCGCCGTCGCTTCCGCGGACTGATTCTTTTTGAGGTAACATTGCGCAAGCCGGAATTGCGCCTGCGCGGCAAGTGCCCGGGTGGCTTTCGCCTGCTCGAGTAGCTGCTGGTAGATCGTGATCGCCGCATCGATATCGCCTTTGGTTTCCTCTTCGTAGATCCCCTTTTCGAGGAGTTCAGAGAGGGTCGGCTTTTGCGCGTGGGCCGTCGCTACCAGAAGGGAGAGAGCAGTAGCGAGGATGTGGGTAGGTAAAGAGAACCGAGATGTCCGTTTCATATCGGGGAGCAGCATGCCAGTCGCATGTTACCTCTGTGTTACCTGCTTATCCTTTTTGTGTCCCGAGGTAAGCGGCGAGGCGCCGCTCTGCCGCCGGGAGGGCGATCGCAACTGCAGCCAATCCGATTCGCCGGTACGGAATCCTCGGGGTTCAATCCTCGAAGCTCGACTTTCAGCGGTGAATCAAAAAAAGCCCTTGGCAATTGAGAATCTGTCTCAAATATATGGCGAGCCGCTCAACAAGCCTGCTTCCGGGCCGTACACCGCCTGACCAGTTCTCTACATGCAAGACAACGTCGTCATTAAAACCTTCATCCAAGGTGGCCCGATCATGTGGCCGATCCTGATCACCGCTGTGATTGCCCTCGCTGTATTCATCGAGCGGGTCTTCTGGTGGACGCGCGAGACGCGGAGGCGTGATCCCAAGCGGTTGGATCAGGTTCTCGCGCGGATCGAAGAAGGTGACGTAGAGGGAGCTTCCCGGACTGCGGCAAATTCTCAGGACCCGGTCATCCGAATGGTCTGGCACGGTCTCAACCATGTGCACTGCTCGCTACAGGGGGCCATGCAGATGGCGGCAGGGATCGAGCTGGAGCGCGCGGGGCGTTTCCTCGCGGTGCTCGATACGATCATCACTCTCGCTCCTCTGCTAGGACTTCTCGGAACGGTGACGGGCATCATGCATTCCTTCAGCTTTGTCGGGAATGAAGAGCTGGCGGCAGTGAAGGTTTCCGGCGGTATCGCCGAGGCGCTGATCGCTACGGCGGCAGGGCTGGGAATTGCGATGTTCTGCCTGATTCCTTTCAACTACTTCCAGCGCCGCATCGAGCGGCTCCGCTTCGAGCTGGAGACGCAGGCGACGAATGTGGAAGTGATGCTCGAGAAGCTGAAAGCGAGGACGGGTTATGAAGCTTAGTTCTCCCATCCCGCCGAGGAAGGCGCGGATCGAGATCATCCCGCTGATCGATATTATGTTCTTCCTGCTCGCGTGCTTCATGCTCGTGAGCCTCTCGATGACACAGATGCGGGGAATGAAGGTGACGCTCCCATCTGCAGCCACTGCCACCCCGGAGAAGAAGAGCGACTTTTATGCGATCACCATCGATGCGCTGGGAAATCTCTACCTGGAGAAGGACGAGCTCGAGCGGGCCAAACTGATTGAATCGATCAAGGCGATTGCAGCCGGAAATCCGGAAGCGCGGTTTTACATTCGCGCCGATGAAAATGCGACCCATGGCGAGGTCGTGCGACTGCTGGATGGCATCAAGCAGGCGGGCATTCAGAAAGTAGCGTTTGAGATCAAGGCCCAGAGCGTGCCGGCTCCGACGGCTGCGCCCGAACAAACTCCGGGCACCGCAGTTCCCGCCCCTGCTCAGGCACCGGCGGCTGAAGCGGCGCCACAGGACTCTCCGTCCTCAGTGAATCCCTGAGCGCATGCATCCCTCGTCTCCTCATCTTCATCACGACTCATCCAGC
>CBINJX010000944.1:0-2597 GCA_966251085.1 uncultured Verrucomicrobiales bacterium | reverse complement strand
AGGATCAATGGGATTAAAAGAGTTGGTCGCATGATAATCGTTGGGTGGTATGCTGATAACCTGAAGAGTGAACGGTCGATGGAGGGCACGAAGGAAGATCCAGGCATCGCGAAGGACTACGCCTCGAGCTTCTTGTGCCTTTTGCGGCTACAAACGCATTTGCTCCACAGCGTCTAAACGTCTCTTGAGGTGGATGAGTCAAATGCTAACTTTGGTTTTATTGCTAACTCTATAGGGAGACGGGGGGAGTGTGGCGTGAAAATGCACAGAAGATGCGCTGTATGGCACCTGAGTGCGGCTTCTGCACCGATTGTTTGCTTCAGTACTTGAGGATTGAATGTTGCACCCTGGAAGGCTCAGGGCAGGACCTGAGCATGGTGAGATAACTGCCGCTGCTCTCTCGGCAGCTCCAACATTGTTCACGGCTGATAAGAGAGTTTCCACTGCGAGGACATTCCGATCACACATCTCGGTCTGCGTTCTTCCGGAGAGTGGTAATGCGTTCACCTCTCTTGGTGGGATATCTCTGCCCTGGGGGCGGAGACCGCGACGTTATATGTCGCGTAAGTGATTGCCGAAGAGGTGTGTAGTGAGATTTGCTCTGCTCCCCGATATCGTAGGCGCCTGTGCAGGTTCGCAAAATGGCGGGGTCGGGCTTGGGTGGTAAGAGTCTGACCGCCCTCCGGTAAGCATGCTTCCGAATCCAGGTCGACAGCGCGTGCCTGATAACTCGTTTCCCTCTGGAGACTCCATTGTAAAAGCCCGTTGGCACGGGACTCGCTAAGGGGGCTGCCCGAACCGACGGGAGTCGCCCCCACATCTGATGGATGTAAGGCGAGTCCCTGAGGTTTTGGGCCTTGTGACCCGAAGACATACACCAATCCAGATGATCCCTATTCTCTCAGGAGCAAGCTGTGCCGTTTCAGTATGGTGCGGTGATATTCCTGGAAGATTGGGTGGAATCCTAAGTCAGCAGGGTAAGAGATATCTAACATAAGCGAACATGTCGAAAACGTCGTCTCCAGTTTCCGAAGGTTTCCGCAGGGATGTTATAGCAGGAATCATTGTGTTCCTGATCGCGCTGCCGCTCTGCTTGGGCATTGCTCAAGCTTCGGGAGCGCCGCCCTTCTCAGGAATCATTGCAGGTATCGTGGGCGGTATTGTGGTGGGATTAGCATCGAGGAGTCACGTGAGCGTGAGCGGCCCGGCGGCGGGGCTCATTGCGATCGTCTCTGGCGCGCTCCTCATCGATAAGATGCCGTTCAACTATTTCCTCTGTGCAGTGGTGATAGCAGGAGTGCTGCAGCTGGCGCTCGGGTTCCTTCGTGCAGGAGGGATTGCGAATTATTTTCCTTCCTCTGTGATTGAGGGAATGCTGGCAGGTATCGGCCTCACAATCATTCTCAAGGAATTTCCTAACGCCTTGGGATTGGCTCAGTCCGCGCAGAGCGAGGCGTTCACCGAAGGTGAGCGCGGCTTCAACTGGGGTGACATTGCCGCTTCTATGAGCAATGTGGATCTCGCGGCGATGATCATTTCATTTCTCGGTCTGGCTATTCTCGTGCTCTGGATGACGAAGCCAATGAAGCGGTTCCAGCTGATCCCGGCGGGGTTGCTCGTAGTTGTGCTCGGAACGCTGATCAATGAAGCGCTACGCATGGTTGGCGGAACGGTCCCGGCGCTGAGTGGCGAGGGGCTTGTAAATGTTCCGGTTGCGCAGAACTTCAGCGCTTTCCTCGGGCAGTTCATGCTTCCGGATTTCCGAGGTTTCATGGAGCCATCGGTATGGACGGTCGGTGTCGTGATCGCGGTGGTGGCCTCGATTGAAAGCCTCCTCTGCATCGAGGCAACCGACAAACTCGACCCTCTGAAGCGCTATACGCCGGGAAGCTCAGAGCTCAAAGCCCAAGGCCTCGGTAATCTGGTGAGCGGCCTGATTGGCGGACTTCCGATTACGTCGGTGATCGTCCGGTCATCAGCGAATATCAATGCAGGCGCACGTACAAAGGCTTCCGCCGTCATCCACGGCATTCTGTTGCTGGGGGCGGTGCTGACGATTGCTGCCCTCATTAACCGGATTCCGAAGGCGGCGCTCTCGGCCATTCTCATCTTTACCGGGTACCGCCTGTGCCGCCCGGAGGTCTTCAAACACATGTGGAAAGAGGGTGGCATGACTCAGTTTGTGCCATTCTTCGCGACTGTGGTGCTGGTTCCCAGCCTCGGTCTGCTGAACGGTGTGGCAGTGGGCATCGTGGTCGCTGTGATCTTCACCCTGCGCCAGAACATGCGCATCCCGTTCTTCTACCAGCGCAGCGTATATAATAACGGTGAACTGATTAAGCTCACATTGGCTCAGGAGGTCTCGTTCCTGAATAAGGCGGCGATCAAGGATACCCTCGATCATCTACCCAGTGGCACGAATGTGATCATCGATGCCACGCACACGGAGTATATCGACTTCGATGTGCTCGACGTGATCCGCGATTTCGCGGCGTCCCGCGCGAAGGACAAAGGAATCAATCTGTCTCTGGTTGGATTCCAGGAGGTGTATAAGGTTCCAAAAAGCGCGGATGTCGAGGAACTGGTTCAGACGTTTG
>CBINJX010000943.1:0-2598 GCA_966251085.1 uncultured Verrucomicrobiales bacterium | reverse complement strand
AGTGACTATAACAATCCAGCGAAGCCGCAATTTCAAATATACAGCGCGGCTGAGTCTGTCGCTCCTTGCCGGAGCCGGACGTGCCGGAGCGGAAGACTTTGAGCCGTTGCCGCAATCTGTTGATTTTGCTCCGGGGCAGACCACCGCACAGGTCGCCCTGACTGCAAAGAAGGATAACATTTTCGAAGGGCCGGAAGTCTGTGCCATCGGCTTGAGTGCAGTTGAGAACGCTGAGGTGAGCCCCAGCACCAGATTGAGCGTCACTGTTCAGGACAGCGATTCGATGCTTCCTCAGGCGCTCCGTTTCTTCGGCGTCTCCCAACCGTTCATCACCGGGCAGGTCGCCACCCTGCGAGTAACGGTAAGCCGCGGCGGTCAGCTCACGGGCACAGCGATGATTCAGGGCAAATCATATACTCTCCGTGGAAAAGTTCCGCCTTCCGGAGGCGGTGAAATCACGTTTGGCCCGCGCAATGCCGGGTTCACTCTGCAGTATCAGGTCACCGATGGTGGGGGCCGTCTGCTTGCGACGCTGAATGGCAGCTCAGGCAGGATAGAACTCGATGCCTCTTCCACGAACTTCCACTCGAAGAACAATCCGGCACTTCCGGATGGCCAGAAGCAACTCCGGTTCAACTCGTATATGGCAGGACGAAATCAGCTGGGCTCTTGGATGGGCAAGCGGCTCGCTCAACAGCAATGGCAACGTGCGAATTGCAGGCCGTACGCTAGAGGGCACTCCGTTCACTGCGGCCGGCCAGCTGGGAGCGAACAGGATCGCGTGGTTCCTTTGGAAGTATAAAGCGGGGAGTGCGGCGCTCACGCTGGGGCTCGATCTGGATCTGTCGGGTAAAGGCCAGGCAAACGGCTCCGGATTGTGGCGAGCGAAGTCCAGCACTGGTGTGCAGGAGTACCTCCCTCTCGAAGTCAGCACTGCGCTGTTCACACCACTCAAGGGTGAATCCGTCCTTCCTGGCGTGACCGCCTCTGCGCCTCTGCAACTCCACCTGGAAGGTTCCAGCACTCAGGAGAGCCCCATCTGGTTCAGCTCTATCAATCTACTTCGCGGAGCCGAGAACGATCCCGCAAAGGTTCAGCTCAAGATCGATCCCAAGACGGGGATCTTCCAAGGGAAAGCCACGGTGAACGGTAAACCCGCGAAGCTCTCCGGGGTGGTGCTGCAGGAAACGAAGAGCCTGAAAGGCCAGGTCCAACAGAAGGGCTCCACGACGAGCACGCTGACTGCGGAACCGAGTTCTGTAGACTGATTCCTGGAAAACGACGGAACTGTCTTCGACATGGAGTTTCATCTTTGGACGCGAGCCGTAGCGCCAGCCATCCTGGCTGCGGATGCCTCGGCCATCCTGGTCGGAGGCTTATCACCACGGCAGTTCTGAGGTCCTCAGAAAGCGAGGTAGAGTAGCTTATGCGTCACCCCTGAAGCGCGCAGGACTCGGAGCAGGGATGCTCCGGTCCCCCGCAGCCAGGAGGGCTGACGCTACGGCGCAAGCGTAAGAAAGGCGCTTCGTGTGCTATTCTGCCTCTTTCTTCACGGCCTCGCCGGATGCTTTCTCCTTCTGCACCTTCTCATCCTCACCGCTTCCCACATACACCACTTCCTTCTTATTCTGCGCCGCCTCGACGACGACTTTTACCAGGTTCGCCGGTAGTTTCTTGAAGTCGTATTCCACCGGGCCGACCGGGGTGAGCACCTGGGCTACGAAGCCGTCCGGCGGTTGGGCCTCGAACTTGAACCGGTAGATTCCGTCAGCGTCCTCCTTGAAAGGTTCCAGCCGGGCGTTTTTCCATCCGGCGGAGGAAGCCGTGCCGGAGGCGATCACCTTGGTGCCCTCCAGCTTCACGTCAGTCACCTCCATGATGACCTGATACTTCGGCTCCGACTTGTCCTTATGCTTCTCCTCTTCAGCCGAGGTGTACGGGCTCAGGGCAAGTGCAACGACAGCCACAATCGAAAACCACTTCATGCCCGGCTATCGCTCGTCCGGGGAGAAACGGACGTGGCATCACTCGGTACGAGCTGGCCCCGCAAATGCAGGCGAGCACCAGAGCTCCTTCCGTGCTTTGGTCATGCAGACGGAAGTAAGGTTGAGATAGGAGCCCACGCGCTTCGCGCTTGCACCCCCGCTCCGGTATGTAAGCATACCCGTGATCTCGGGGACGCACGATGGGCGTGCAGGCGGCGGAACGCATCGCGTTCTGGCCCGGTCCGCGTTTCCCCCGAGGGTATCTCACCCTCGTTGTACCCTTTACCTGATATGCATTGGTTCTATCTCATCCTCGCTGGTCTCCTGGAAGTTGCCTGGGCCATCGGAATGAAATACACGAACGGCTTCACGCGCCTCTGGCCCTCGGTGGCGACAATCCTCTGTATGATCGTCAGTTTCGGCCTGCTTTCCCAGGCATTGCGCGCGCTGCCGGTCGGGACAGCCTATGCCGTGTGGACAGGGATCGGTGCCGTGGGCACGGCGATTGTCGGGATTTTCCTTTTCGGGGAATCCACAAACATGGTCCGGATTTTCTCCATCCTGCTGATCGCGGCGTTCCAGGTGTTCGACCAGGCGTACGTGCTCACGAAGG
>CBINJX010000942.1:0-2602 GCA_966251085.1 uncultured Verrucomicrobiales bacterium | reverse complement strand
GAGCTGCAGTGGATGGTACCCGGAATGCGCGAGGAGTTGATCAGCGTCCTCTTGCGCGCGCTACCGAAGAGCCTCCGGCGCGATCTCATGCCGCTGGAGCCGAAGGTGCCGGAGATTGTTCGCGAGTTTCGTCCGACGGACAGCGATTTTCTTGTCGCCCTCGCGGAGTTCCTCACCCGCAAGTACCGCATCCAGATCCGCGCGGAAGATTGGCGTCCGGATGCACTGCCGCTGCATCTCCGCCCACGTGTGGAAGTGGTGGATCGCAACAACCGGACAGTCGCCACCGGTCGCGATCTCCAGAGCGTGCGTTCCAAGGTCGAAGACCGTGGCGTTTCCAACAATGCGTGGAGCATCGCCGAGCGGAAGTGGGAGAAGCGCGGCCTGAAGATCTGGAACTTCGGTGATCTGCCGGAATCCGTTCCTGTGGAAGACAGGGAAGGTGTTACACTCCTCGCTTATCCCGGCCTGGCCGTGCGTGACGATGTCGTGGACGTGAAGCTCTTCAAGAAACGCTCCGAGGCCGAGCAGTCCTCTCGAGCCGGTGTGCTGCGGCTCTCGGAACTCGAATCCGAGCGCGACGTCACCTGGCTGCGAAAAGAACTCCGCGCGATCGGGCAGCCTGCGAAAGGGAAACGCCCCGCAAGCTTCACCGATGCACTCAGTGCACTCGGACAACAGTTCCAGCCATCTTCTACCGCGAAACCTACCGCAGCCATTTCCCCGGAAGCTCTGCAATCCGCCGCATACCGGCACATTGTCGAACATCTCTTCCGGCTGGATCCGGTGTTCCCGCTCACCAAGGCGCGTTTCGATGCCATGCTGCAGCAGGCGCATCGGGAACTGCCGCTGTTCACCCGGCGAGTGATTGATGCCTCCTCTCAGATCCTTGCGCTTCGTGAGCAGTTGGTGTCGTCCACAAAGCGCTATCCAACCCTCGATCAGGATCTGCAGCGGCTCGTTCCACCCGACTTCCTCGCCCGCACCCCGCATGCGCAGTTAGAGCATTTGCCACGGTATCTGAAAGCCATGCAGATCCGCGGGGAACGCGCATGGTTGAGCCCGGCGAAGGATGTGGAGAAAGCGAAGCAACTCGCGCCTTTCGCAGGATGGGAGAACAAAGTGCCTGAGGCTCAGCGGGAGGCGTTCCGGTGGCTGCTGGAAGAGTTCCGGGTGTCCGTCTTCGCCCAGGAGCTAGGCACCGCACAGCCAGTTTCGGCGCAGCGGTTGAAGGCGCTGGGCGGGTTGTAGAGCGTAGATTCGTCTGCTGTGTGGAGGCGGAAGCTCCCGCCTACCCACGTTTCATCGTCTGCTCGAGCAGCGATTCGAGGACGTGGAGGTCGACCGGCTTTGTTAGATGATGATCGAAGCCGGCTTCTTTTGACCGTGCCCGGTCTTCGTCCTGGCCATAACCAGAGATCGCGATCAGCACCGTGCTATGAAACCGCGTGTGAGCGCGGATCTGTGTGGCGAGTTCATACCCGTTCATCCCGGGCAGCCCCAGATCCAGAAGCATGATCTCGGGCGCAAACAGCTCCGCGGCCTCCAGCGCCTTTTGTCCGTCGAATGCCACCTCCGCCACATAGTTCCTGCGTTTGAGGAGCCTCGCGAGGCCATTTGCGGTATCGACATTGTCGTCCACCACCAGCACACGCGCTTTATGACCGTTATGCGGTATCGCGGGAGCAGGCGGAGCCGCGGTCCCGTCTGCCTGATCCAAAAACGCAGACGGCAGAGTGATCGTGAACTGTGCGCCTTTCCCAAGCCCCTCGCTCTGAGCAGTGACAGTTCCGCCATGCATTTCGGTCAGGGTACGAACGATCGTCAGCCCCAGGCCCAAGCCTCCCTCACTACGGTCAATCGAACGCTCGCCCTGCGTGAAGATTTCAAACATCTCGGGCAGCTTTTCCGGCGGAATCCCGATGCCATTGTCGCGGACGGAGATCGTGATTCGATCCGAGGTTCTCCGGGCTTCCAGCCAGATGCAGCCGCCGACTTCCGTGTACTTATTGGCATTGGTGAGCAGGTTCACCACGATCTGCTCGAGCCGGGCAGAATCTGCTTCCACCGGTAGAGTCCCGTTACCGTCGTACGTTGCTATGAGTTCCTGTTTACGCTCGTGAAGCAAGGGGCGCACGGCCTCGATCGCGCGATCGAGCGCCGCCGCGGCATCCATTCGTGTCTTGCGAAGATGGATCTTGCCACGCGTGATCCGGGCCACATCGAGCAGGTCGTCTACCAGCCGCGCAAGCTGTGTCGTCTGCCGCAGCAGCACGCCCCTGGCCCAGTGAAACGTCTCAGGATTGAGCTCCGTCGAATCGCACACCTCGAGCGCATTGCGGATTGCAGCGAGCGGATTTCGCAGCTCATGGGAGAGCATGGCGAGAAATTCATTCTTGCGGCGGTCCGCTTCACGCAATGCGCGTTCAGCCAGTTTCGTGGCAGTAATATCGACATGCGCCCCCACGGCTCCACGGGGCCTGCCATGTTCATCGATGATCGGCCCCGCCGTGATCAGAAGATGAACGAATCGGCCATCGCTGAAAGCCACCTCGTACTCTTCGCTTTCCACCAACTTGCCGCTGGCTGCCGCACGCTGCAT
>CBINJX010000941.1:0-2607 GCA_966251085.1 uncultured Verrucomicrobiales bacterium | reverse complement strand
TCCGCTGTATCGACCGGGCGAAACGGTGCGGGTGAAAGGCATTCTGCGGCGCATGACGGGCAACGGACTCGCCACCAGTGGACCGCTCAAAGTGCAACTGCAGCTCCGCGATCCGCAAGGCCGGGAAGCGGCACCGATCGATCTGCAGACGGATGATCAGGGCTCCTTCGACACCGAGGTGAAGCTCGGCAGCACTACGACCGGTGCGTATTACCTCCAGCTCCTCTGCCCGGATGCACCGAGGAGCCGCTGGCAGCGGGGTTTCCACTGTTCGTTTCAGGTAACCGATTTCCAGCCAAATGCCTTTGAGCTGAATGTTGCCCTTCCGGCACGACTCACGAGCAAATGGCCTGTGCAGGCGGAAGTCGGAGCCAAGTATTTCTTCGGGGCGCCGGTGACAAAGGCCGACGTGCGCTGGACTCTCCAGTATGCGCGCGAGGATTTCGCGCCGGAGGGTTTCTATGATTGGTCGTTCGGTTCCGTGGACGGTGGTTCCGGGCGAACGCTCACGCTCCGGGGTGAGGGCCGTCTGGAAGGCGTAACACCCTTCACCATTGCGCCCGAGTTACCCGAGGCCAAAGATGCTCCACATCGCGGGGTACTCACCGTGGAGACTACCGACCTGAATCAGCAGACGGTCACGGAGACCAAGATCTTCGTGCGCGACTCGTCGCAATTCTACCTCGGCGTGGCGGTGCCGGAGGGAGCGGTTTTCCGCACTGGCAGCGATATTGCAGCGAAGGCCATCGCCGTGCTGCCGACAGGACAGCCACTGACCAAACCTATGGATCTCACGGCTGAACTCGTGCATGTGCGGCATGACACCGTCCGGGTGCAAGGCGCCGGAAATGCGATCGCTTTCCGCACAGAGACGACGGAAGAGGTCGTGGCGAAAATTCCCGGGCAGACTCTCATTCCGGTTCGGCAGGGCGCCATTTGGGAGGCACGTGATGGCGCGAGCGCTTACTTCAAGGCGCCGACTGCGGGGCAGTACAAAATCCGGGTGACCGCCACGGACTCCGCGGGGAATGAGATCATGAGCGAGTTGCCGATCTATGTGTCAGGGCCGCATGAACTCGCGTGGGATTATCGCAATCCGGCACAGATCGATCTCGTTCCCGACAAGCAGGAGTATCGTCCGGGTGAAACCGCCAGGCTTCTGGTCAAAACCCCGATCTCCGGCGAAGCGCTGGTGAGCATCGAGCGCGGCGGTCAGGTACTGCGTAATCAGCGGCTCCGGCTGGATGGCAATGCGCCGATGATCGTGGTGCCGCTCTCGGCGGGCGATGCACCGAATGTCTTCGTGAACCTGGTGATCATTCGCGGGCTGGAGGAGAGCACGCGGAAGATCAAGACAGCGGAGTATCGTTATGGAGCCACGATGCTGAACGTGGTGAATCCCGACACCCGGCTGACCGTGGATATCACCCCCGCACGCCCGCAGGTGGAGCCCGGTGAGGAGTTTGAAACGGAGGTGCTGGTGCGGAATGGCGCGGGGGCTGCCGTGATCGATGCCGAGGTGACGCTCTTTGCAGTGGATGATGGGATCCTGGCGCTCACCGGGTACGAACGGCCGGCACCGGGCGAGATCTTCCTTGCGCCTTTCCCCCTCGCCGTGCGCACCGGCCTGACACTGTATGAGACGATCAGCGAAGACCCGGCGGAGCTGGCGTTTTCCAACAAGGGCTACCTGATCGGCGGAGGTGGGCTGGAGGGGCCGGGACTGAAGTTGCGCCGGAATTTCCCCGGCACCGCAGCCTGGTTTCCGAAGCTGCGCACCGATCGCGACGGAAAGGTGCGTGTGAAGATCACTGCGCCGGATGCGCTCACGCGGTATCGCCTGGTGGCAGTGGCGCATGCGGGTGCGGATCTCTTTGGAGCGGGAGAATCGGCGTTCACCATTCGCAAGTCGCTGATGCTCCTGCCCGCCCTCGGGCAGTTCGCCAACGTCGGTGATGAGCTGATCGCACGCGCGGTGATTCGCAACGAGACGGGAGCGGACGGCGTGGTGGAGATCAATCTCCAGCTCGATGCCACCGCAGAGCCCGCCGGTACGGGAACCGACGCGATGCGCAGCCGGGTCGAGCTGAAGAATGGCGACGCCCGGGCGGTGGATTTCCCGGTTCGCCTGCGCGCAATGGGCGATGCCGAATGGCGCTGGACCGCGCGGATCGAAGCGGGCGGAAAAGTGTACGACGATCAGGTCGTCTCCACCTTGCTGGTCGGCTCCCCTGCTCCGCTGCTGCGTGAGGCTTATCTCACTGATCTGCGCGACAAAAACAACGATCTCCTCGCGGACGTGAATCCACAGATGCTCGAGGGGACCGGCGTCGTCACGGTAACCGTAGCGAACACCCGGCTTGCTTCGCTCCGGGAAGGGGCGAATCAGCTGCTGGAATATCCATACGGTTGTGCCGAGCAGACGATGTCGTCGCTGATTCCGTGGCTGCTGACAAAGCAGTTGCGACCGGTGCTTCCCGCCTTGGACAAACCTGATGCGGAAGTAACGGAGACGATCCAGAAAGGACTCGATCGCATCTTCGGGATGCAGACGCCGAGTGGCGGAATCGCCATGTGGCCCGGCGGGAAAACACCATCGCTCTTCAT
>CBINJX010000940.1:0-2608 GCA_966251085.1 uncultured Verrucomicrobiales bacterium | reverse complement strand
ACTCGTGCTCGCCCGTGCCATTCTCGGTGAGTGGATCGGTGGCTCAGGAGGCGGGTGGCTGGATTCCGGCGGTGTCTGGCCTGGGATCAAATTGAATCAGGGGCCGAAGGCTTCGGAAGACGCTCCGGAGTGGGGGATCAGCCGCGGCAGGCTGATGCCGAATCATCACGTTTTCGGACGCGACGAAATCTCGACGGCTTCCCGCGAGCGGCTTCAGGAGAGCCTCGTGCTGGTGCACGGCGGCATGGCGCAGAACGTCGGGCCGATCCTGGAGATGGTGACCGAGAAATACCTGCTCCGTTCGGAGGCCGAATGGCAGGGGCGTCAGGAGGCGCTCGGGATTTTGGATAACATCCTGGATGCGCTCCGTGCCGGCGATGTGACAGCCCTCGGTGCGGCGACTACCCGGAATTTCGGCGGCCCGATCCAGACGATCATTCCCTGGGCGAGCAACTTCTACACGGAAAGCATCATCGCCAAAGCCCGCGCTGCGTTCGGACCGAAGTTCTGGGGCTTCTGGATGCTGGGTGGCATGTCCGGCGGCGGAATGGGTTTCATGGTTGCCCCGGAAATCCGGGCGGAAGCACAGCAGCGGCTGGGGGAAATCATGCGCCAGACCAAACGTGAACTGGAGCATGCACTGCCGTTTGCGATGGAACCGGTGGTTTATGATTTCGCGATCAATGAAGCCGGAACGAGTGCACAACTGCTCTCCGGGGATACGGCTCTGCTGCCGCAGGGGTATTATGCGCTGACCGTTCCTCAGTTGCTCCGCGCAGATCCACGTTCGCTCGCGCCTTTGCGGCGTCGGGAATTGGAGAAATTTGGTGCCGCATGCCGCACGCAGCCTGAACTCGGAGGCATGGTCGGCACGCTCTTCGATCGCCTCTTCCCACGGCTCAAGCAGAGTGGAGATCGGGGAAGTCTCACGGAAATGCTGGAACAGAACGGCTTCGACCGTGAACAGCACGAGCAGATCCGTGCCGATCTGAAGGAGGGGCGCATCGGGCTCGCTCAGAACCGTCTGCGTACCACTGCGAGGATCGAGGATGTGCAGGACGAGGATGTAACCGATTTCTCATCGCCGGACATTGAAACATCCACGCAGTGGCAGACGGGAATGGCGGCGCTCCAGCGTGGCGAGGTGGCGATTGTCAGCCTGGCTGCTGGTGTCGGTTCACGCTGGACTCAGGGAGCGGGAGTCGTGAAGGCGCTCCATCCTTTCTGCAAACTCGGCGGGCGACATCGAACCTTTGTCGAAACGCATCTCGCAAAGAGTCGCCGTATCAGCCAACGCACCGGAACGTGGCTGCCGCACATCTTTACGACGAGCTATCTCACCCATCAGCCGATCGAGCAGTGGCTGAGCCGGTATCGAAACTATGGTTATGCCGGGCCGGTGTTGCTTTCGGCCGGACGCGCAATCGGCCTGCGGCTCGTGCCTACCGAGCGTGATCTACGGTTCGCCTGGGAGGAGATGCCGCAGCAGATCCTCGATGTGCAGCAGCAGAAGGTTCGGGACAGTCTGCGTGCTGCGCTGATCGGCTGGGCGCGCTCGACCGGGGAAGGTTCGGATTACACCGACAATGTTCCCTCCCAGTGCCTGCATCCGGTTGGCCACTGGTACGAGATCCCGAATTTGCTCCGTAACGGCACCCTGCGCTCACTCCTGAACGAGCGTCCGCAGCTCAAATATCTGATGCTGCATAACATCGATACGGTGGGAGCGGATGCGGATCCGGCTCTGCTTGGACAGCATATCCGGAGCGGTGCATGCCTTAGCTTTGAGGTAATCCCGCGACGCTTGGAAGATCGCGGCGGCGGTCTCGCTCGTGTGAACGGTCAACCGCGCCTGGTGGAAGGACTCGCGATGCCGCGTGAGGAGCAGGAGTTTGGGCTGCGGTTCTATAATACGCAGACGACGTGGATCGACATCGACCAACTCCTCGGGGTGTTCGGCCTGAGTCGTGAGGATCTCCGCGATTCAGAGAAAGTAACCGCCGCGATCCGTAATCTCGCTACCCGCCTGCCTACCTACGTCACGCTCAAAGACGTGAAGAAGCGTTGGGGCCACGGGCAGGAGGACATTTTCCCGGTCGCGCAATTCGAGAAGCTCTGGAGCGACATGTCCGCGCTCTCGGAGGTGAATACCCGCTTCTTGGTCGTTCCGCGCCTCCGCGGTCAGCCCCGCCCAAGCGCAGGGCTTGATGCAGATCACGCCCATCACCGTGCGCGAGCACGCCCCGCGGCTCGGGCTCAACGCCAGCCAGGTGGACATCTTCGATCCGCGCGTGAACCTCGCGTTCGGCCAGCGCAACCTCGAGATGCTGCGCGACAGCCCGGCGACCGGCGGCGCGCTGCCCAAGATCATGGCCGCCTACAACGCCGGCCTGACCCCGGTCACCCGCTGGAACCACGAGATCAACGACCAGGGCGATCCGCTCCTGTGGATGGAATCCATTCCCTATTGGGAAACGCGCAGCTACGTGGCGATCGTGATGAGAAACTACTGGATGTATGAGCGGCAGGCGCGAGCCCTGTCCGCCAGCCGCGCCGCGCTGGCGCAGCATGCCTGGCCGATGTTACCGCGCGACTGCAACGGCCGCGG
>CBINJX010000939.1:0-2608 GCA_966251085.1 uncultured Verrucomicrobiales bacterium | reverse complement strand
GCCGCTTTCACCGCACCTGGTGACGCTTGCTTTGTCCATTCTTCCGCTTGCTTCGCCCCCGCTGATGCTTTCATCGACCTCCAAACGTGTCGCTCCGCCCCCGCTGGTGCTCGCTCCGCATCCTGCGGCGCTCAATTAATAGTCCCAGGCGCAACCCCTCTATTTCCGCTCTGCCGCGACTTGGGCCGCCTCGTTGCAGTTTCGCAGGAGGCTTCGAGGTGGCGACGGGGTAGCCTTGAAACGGCGGAGGATCACCCGTCACCGCCCTCCGCCTTTGCCTGTACCGAAGATCAGAGGCGGCACTCGGCGTCGTTGAACTCCGCAGAGTGCTGCCTCCACACCATCTACGCGTTAGTCGCGCGAGGTGGCTTCCAGTAGCACGGGCTTATTGAATACCTTCCGCTGGTCACCCTGCTCGTTCATCCACGCATCCAGTTCATTCCGCAGTGCGGCGAGGCGTTCAGATTGCTGCGGATCCGCCGCGAGGTTGTTCAGTTCGAGAGGATCTGCCTTCAAGTCATAGAGTTCCTCTGCAGGGCGTTGCCGGTAGCGCCGTACGATTTCCGCCGCATGTTTATCCGTCGCAGAGAGCGCCACCCAGGATTTCCAGTAGCTTGTCTCATCCGGATGATCGGCGCGATCTATGTGCGTGGTGTACTGGAACTCCGGATGCAGGTTGCGGATGTACTTCCACTCGCGGGTGCGCACCGAGCGAATTGGGTAGATATTCATTTCCCCATCACCGGAGTGTGTGGTGAAAATGCGCTCCCGGTGCTCTTCCTTTTCTCCGCGTAGCGTACTGAGAAACGAGCGGCCATCGATCTCGCTCTGTTTAGAGCCGGACGGTGGCGGAGTGCCTCCAGCGGCTTCGAGGAGCGTCGGGAGGAAATCGACCCACGAGACCATCGCGCTGCTCTGTGAACCCGGCTTCACCATTCCGGGCCAGGAGACGATCAGCGGCACCCGCACTCCGGCATCGTAGAGGTTCCATTTGCCGAAGGGCCATTGCGCGCCGTGATCGCTCGTGAAGAGGAAGAGCGTGTCCTTGCTCAGGTTCTTCTGCGCTGCATCATAGATGATCCCGAGATCATCATCGGCCTTTGTGACCGCATGGTAGTAGCGGGCGAGAAAGTTACGGGTGACCGGAGTATCGACCTGCGAGCGAGAGACTGAGAGCACCCCGGGTTCGTACCCGCCGTACTCCTGGGGCCAGGGGCGATGCGGCCAATTCGTTCCGACGAAGAGGCAGAGCGGCCGCGTCTGGTCCCGGTCTTTCAGGAACTCCACTGCTGCGGGGATGCCGCGGTAATCATGGAATCCTTCGAACTGAATATCGTCGAAGCCGTAGTGTCTGCCGTGACCGTAATGCGCGACCTTTCCAAACGCCGCGATTTCGTATCCGAGGTCGCGGAAGTAAGCCGGAAGCTTTTTGATGTCCGCGCGTGCCTTGGAATGGTTTGGCTCGGCGCCGTTCCGTGCCGGCATCAGGCCGGTGAGAAGCGCTGCCCGGCTCGGCGCGCAGCCGGGAGATGCGACGAAGGCGTGGGTGAATGTCATCCCCTGCGTGGCGAGCCGCTGCATGTTTGGTGTCCGAACTTCGCGTGCGCCGTACGGAGTGGTGTCGAGCACGCTCAGATCGTCGGAGATAAAGACGACGATATTCGGCCGCGGCTTTCCGTCGTATTTCGCGAGGGGTTTTGGCCCTGGCAGTTCATTGCGCCACGCGAGAGCTTGTTCGCTCATCCGCTTCACGATTTCCACATGCTGATCGGCGACATTCAACTTCTCTTCCTTGTCGGTGACGACGTTGTAGAGTTCGGTCCGGGTGCCGTCCGCATTGATCCGCAGCTTCCAGTCGCCGTCCCTCATTGCCACGTTGGGGCTGCGATCGCTGGCGTTCGGAGGATACTTGAACCATTTGTCATTCCGCCCGTACTCCCAGAAAAGCGGCGCTTTTCTGGCGGACGCCGGTGTGCCGAGCAGTGCTCCGCTCATCTCTTCTCCGGAAAAGGCATATTGCTTCGGTAGCTCCGCACCCGCGATCTTGGCGAGAGTCGGGAAGAGATCGACGGCTGCGAGAACGGTTTTCTCATCCACTCGTCCTGCAGGGATTTTGCCCGGCCAGCGTGCGAGGAACGGCATTCGAATGCCGCCCTCATAAAGGCTCAGTTTGCTCGCGCGCAGCCCCATGTTCCGACTGCGTTTAAAGGTCGGCAGCGGACCGTTGTCGCTGGTGAAAATTACCAATGTATTTGCATCGGCTCCAATAGCCTTCAGTCCGTCGAGGAGTCGGCCAATCTGCTTGTCGTTCTCTGCCAGCACTCCGCGCAGATTCTCGCGTGAATCGCCCTTTGCCGCATCCGGTCCCGGCACCCATGGGGTGTGCGGATCGTCGAGCCAGAGGTTGACGAAGCACGGCTGGTCCGGATGACGCTTCAGGAAATCGAGTGTGCGATCGACGAAGAACGCGGTGCGATCCCAGCGCTTCACTTCGTCCTTGTCCGACCAGATCCAGTTGGTGGCGGTGATGTCCGGATGCGGTTCGGGACTTTCATACGTGCTCGCATGTTCATCGTAACCGTACGCCGCGAACTTCGGCGCCTTCGCG
>CBINJX010000938.1:0-2609 GCA_966251085.1 uncultured Verrucomicrobiales bacterium | reverse complement strand
TTCCCTCGGAAGGAACGATCCTTCGCTCCGAAGGATCGATGCTTAAATTTAAGCATCGTTGCTTCGAGAGGATGGAACGTTCCTTGAACTGGAAGGATTGTTCCTTCCGAGGGAAGGAACATTGCTTCCATTGGATGGGTTGTTCCTTCTGCCGGAAGGAACGTTCCTTAAAATTTAGCATCGATCCTTAAATTTAAGGGGGAGGGTTCATCCCGTGGCACGGAAGCTGAATACACGGGAGACGCGGAATTGCTCTCCTTGCGCCCTCCCAGCGGTCGGCGCCGCGACCGTCAACATGTCTCATACCTGGCGCAAAAACAAAAAAGCGGGAGCCTATAACGGCTCCCGCTCGCAGTCCCTGTCCTTCAGATTACGGCATCACTGTGCCGAAGCGCTCGCCGTGAGCCGCTCTTGGTGGCTCTTCTTCCACTCCTCGCCAAGCTCCTGCACGGTCTTGCCCGTGATCTCTTTCCACAGGTCGTCCGTGTACCGTCCCTCACGTGCTGCGGCGTTGAGTTTCTGGACCAGCTCCTTGTCGTACTTCTCCGTTGTCCAATTGAGGAAGTTTCCTGTCACACGGTAACTCGCGTCATACCGCGCACTGGAGATGTTCCGCGCAGTGATCTCCGCTCCCTTGGTTTGCGGCTCGTAGAGGAACCAGCGGATGTAATCCGGAATTCCCTCTGTGATCCAACCCGGGGTCCGCGTAGCTCCGCGGTTGCGGCGGGCGCGACCGTATTGCTGCACCACGTGTACCAGTTCGTGGACAACTGCCCCCTTGGCTTCGCGCTTCAGCTCCCGTCGGAACCACCCGATATTGAGCGCGACCCGGTTGCCGGCCGCATAAGCGGGAGTGCCGCCCATATCGTCGCGGTATTCGATCAATACCTTGTCGGGAGCATCGTAGCCCTTGCTCGGCAGCATCTTTACGATCTTCGGATACCACTCCTGGACGATTGGGCCCAACTCCTTCTCGGTCCACTCGGTGAGATCAGGGGCGAGGGCAGTGTCAAAGGTGAAGCGGTATTTGCCGTTCTCGGCCGTCAGCACTTTCGCCTCCTGAATTTCCTCTTCCTTTGTGATCTGCGGGGCATCCGCGTCGATCACATCGATCTCGCTGAGGAACGTATTCGCAAATGGATCGTTTTCCTTGGTGGGGGCGACGTCGAAAAGCAGATAGCGGTATTTGCCGACATTGCCGACGAGCTGGCCGATGCTCACACCGTACACACCTCCGATTTCATTACCCTTCGGTCGCGTATCGACGTTTGCGATCAGCTTCCAGCCGCTCTGTGTTGGATCCGTTCCCTGGGCCGGCTGCGCATTGAAACCCGTGCCCGATCCGTCACTGGCGTAGAGTTTGTAAACCTGCGGTCCGCGTGAGTCCGTGTGGCGGGAGTAGGTGTTGATCTGCTTGATGTCGATCACGCTGCCCAGATCCGCCACGATGCGACCGCCTTCGGTGCGTTGGGCAAAGAAGAAGTTCTGCGAAGGCTGATCGTTCGCAGTGGGAACGCGTCCATCATTGAGGGCTGAGACATCGCCGCCATTCCGATCGCGCTCACCGCCGATCACCGTGAATTTCGCCTTGCTCGCTGCATCGCTGCGGGCCGGGCTGGGGATGCCTTTGAACTTGAACGCATCCGCAGCGCCGCCATTGAGCGGGTTACGTTCGATCGTCGGGCGTGCCTCGCCGTGTGCGAAGGCATTGAGAAGAAGGAGGGACGCAATAGTCGTTACCAGGGGATATGCTTTCATAGGAGACCTCTCTCTCATGTGAAGAGGTTGAGTGGCAGGGAGGCAATCACATGTTTTGGTGAATGTGTCATAGGCGCTTAGAGGTCAGGGCCTATCCCAGGATGGCGAGTTTCTCAGAACCGTAATCCTCTCGTGATCTTAATCCTCTGGAATGAAGGAGATTACGATTAAGAGGATTACGACTAACAGGCTGTAGCGCTATTGGGATAGGCACCTGTTCCAGGAGAAGAGCCTCGTGTCCCTGCTTCCGCTCCGCACCTGGCTGCCACGGAAGAGTAAGATGAAGGTCAGGCGCCATCCGAACTGCCCCTCAGAACAATACATGTCCGACAAACTCACTCACATGCTGCGCAGGTGCGGGCGAGCGGCGGACGAGTACTGCGAGTTCGCGTGTGAAGCGCTCCGGGATCTGAAAGCGCTGCACCGAGCGGCTGCGCGCATAGAGGGCGAGCGCGCGGTGTGGGACCACGCTGATCCCCATTCCGAGTGAGACGAGATTGATTACCAGATCGAAGTTATCGAACTCGGCTACAGAGTCCGGAAGCCAATGCCGGCGCGAGAGCCAGCGCCTGAGACGGGTGCCCGTGTTGGAGTCCTCGTGGATCAGGAGCCATGATTGTTTCTGCAGCCACTGCTGCCAATCCTTCGGTCGTTCGGAGAGGTTCTTTGCCGGCGGACTTAGATGCTTCGGGGTGATCAGGACAAAGGCGTCCTTGAACCGGTGCGTGATCTTCAGGGATGCCGGTACTCGTGTGGGAGGGGAGATCACGCCGACATCGAGATTGTTCTCCTCCAAAGCCTGCAGGATCTCATTGCTCGGCTGATGCGAGACTTTGAGCTGCACGGCCGGA
>CBINJX010000937.1:0-2609 GCA_966251085.1 uncultured Verrucomicrobiales bacterium | reverse complement strand
CTAGTTGATCGCAGAACGGAATGAGTTGATTTCGGATCGACTCATCTCTTGCAGCCAAAGGGTGGTCTCTTACCGGCTGGGAGGTGTGCCTTGCGGTTTAAGGGACGGTTCTGGCGTCCCGAGCTGCCGGTGCGCGCCTTTCAACCCGATACTCTCAACGATTCACTTTCAGAGAAACAACCAACGAGCGGGGCGTGTGAAGGCGGGAGAGAAAGTGCGCCTGGTGGATCGCAATCTCACACCGATGCCCCCCGGGCAAGATGCGCTTCTCACGACTCCAACTCATTCCCACGGACCAGAAATCACTTTACGTCCGGGCGTTCTCTGGAAATGTCCCCGCCGATGTACAGTAAAAGGTTAGGATTGAGCGGACGGCAGATTGCTTGGGCAGTCGCTCTAATGTCGGTTTTCGGAGCCTTGCAGGCTTTTGGAGCGCTGCTGGTTTACGAGGGGTTTGATGCCCCCGAGGGAACTGTGCTCAATAGGCCAACCGCAAGAGGTGCGACATCCTTCGGATGGATAGAGACGGTATCCACCGCGTGGTACGACCAGAACCCGAGCGCCACGAGGCATCTGCAGGTTGGAGCAGCTGTGCAGCATCCATGGATTTACGGAGTTGGAGGGAGTGCTCAGGGCCACGGTGCGCAGCAATTCAGGATCCTGCAGAACAGAGTCACATCCGGTGTGCGCTGGATTTCTTTCACGATCAATGCGCCTGACGCCACGCGGAGGTACGCAAACCTTGCACTCTTCGACGGGCAGAGTTTATCGACAGAGAGAGTTGCGTTCGGTGCAGTCCAGGATGCTGTCGTAAATTACGGTCCGGCCCTGAACTACGGCATCTTTCGCATGACACCTTTCGCCACGGCCGAGTCATCGGTTCCGCTGAGCGCTGGGGCGCATCTCTTCGTGGTGCGGTATGACATCACTGGGAGGCGAATCGATATGTGGGTGGATCCGGAGCCGGATGTTGAACCGGTCGTGGGCGCAGCCAACTGGGTGGGCGTCACAAATCTCACCCAGAGCAACATGTCCTTCGATCGGGTGAGGGTGGAGCTTTCACAGTGGCAAGGCACCAACGAGGCGAACCTGGACGAGATCCGAATCGGGGAAACGTTCGCGGATGTGACACCAAATGCGATGGCGGACAATGACCTCTTCAGCAATGCGTTGACGCTGGCGGAGACCAGCGGCCGCTCGGCTGGTCTTCTGAGTCGGGGGACACTGGAGGCCAATGAGGTACTCGGTCCGGAGGAAGGCGAGAAAACGCTGTGGTATCGGTTCACCGCACCACAAACCGGCTTCTTCGTCGCACGCCCGACAAATGGAGCATCGGTCCAGATGACCGTTCTCGCTGGAGCGTCCCTGAGTGAACTTACTTCCGTACAAGGCAATCCCGGGTCTGGTCCGGAAGGTGTTGTCGTGCCGGTCGAGGAAGGGAAAGAGTATTACCTGCGGGTGACTGACCGGGATGGCAGCACAGGGAGCTTCGAGTTTGAATACGGGTACACAAACAATGTGGTCCTCGTGGCTCCTATAGTTGCGAGCGAGCGAGCCAGCAACAAGGTCACATTCCAGCGTATCGGCGATGTCTCGAAGGCAGGGTACGTTTTGTACCGAATCGAGCATGGCACAACGGCAGCTGCCGATTTCTATTCTACGACCGGACAGATCCAGTTCTCTGCGGGATCTACGACTCACTCTATATCCTTGAACATGCAATCCGATGGGCTCGTGGAGGGTGATGAGACAGCCAGGTTCGTTCTCTTTTCTCCGGTGGGCCTTGGATTTGGGCCTAATTCCGCTCCATTGGTGGTTCAGGACTTTGAGGACGGCCCAGTTAATGATCGTGAAGTAGATCCGGCCCTGATCAACGGTCCAGCCGGGAGCGTCTCCTCCTCTCTCGTGGGAGCGGATAGTGAGTCGGCCGACATCAACGAGAAAACGATATATTACAAGTGGAAGCCGGGCATCCCAGGGCGTGCGGTCCTCAAGCTTTCCGCCTCATTGGCAGGACGTAAATTGCGGGTGTTCCGGCAGAGCGGCTCGAGCAATTCGTTGCTGGCTGCCGACGAAAGTGGGGAAGATGGAAGCCACGTTTCTTTCACGGCAGAATCCTATGAAGCCTACCTGATTGAAATCGCTGAAACGGCCCCGGTGGACCCGGCACCATTTCAGCTCGTGTACGACATGGATCTGGACAACGATTTGCTACCGGACAGCGAGGAAGTTGCAATCGGCTCCAATCCGCTCGATCAGGATAGCGACGATGATGGCGTAAAAGACGGAGAGGAGAAGGCGTGGGCGCAGGACACGGATTCGGATGGTATTCCGAATGTATTGGACCCCGATTCCGACGGTGACGGCATTCTCGACGGAACGGAGATTGGAATCACCGAAGCCGGACCGGACACGGATGTCACCAATGGGCGTTTTGTGGCAGACGCGGATGCGGGGCTCACCGTCACAGACCCCACGCTGGCGGATAGCGATGATGGCGGGATGCCGGATGGTGAGGAGGACGCAAACCATAACGGCATGATCGATGCGGGTGAAACCGATCCTAACTCGGACACGGACGATCTCCCGGCACTGTTTACGTTTGTTGC
>CBINJX010000936.1:0-2609 GCA_966251085.1 uncultured Verrucomicrobiales bacterium | reverse complement strand
GGTGAACTTTTGACCGGTATTGAAAGTGGGTGGAGTCCAACATGTTTGGATCGCCCTTCTCTCAATAATGAGTGGGGGGTGCTGAAGCTTGGGGCTATCACACGATGCGAATATAGGCCTGCCGAGAATAAGGCTCTCCCACCCGGTATTGATCCAGATCCGAAGCTTGAGGTGAAACGCGGCGATTTACTGTTTGCCAGAAAGAACACTTACGAGTTGGTGGCTGCGTGCGCTCTCGTGTCCGAGACGCCGCCTCGGCTCATGATGTCCGACCTAATTTTCAGGCTGTGCACACGCAGCGATGTGGCAGTCGATAAATCGTTCCTGCATCAGTTGCTCATCTATCCTTCCAAACGCAGAGAAATCCAAAAGCTTGCGGGTGGATCTGCAGGGTCGATGCCAAACATCTCAAAGGCGCGGTTGCATGCGGCACCTGTCGAATTACCGCCTCTACCTCTTCAGCAAGAATTCGCCCGCCGCGTCACCGCCATCGAACGCCTAAAAACCGCCCACCGCGCCTCCCTCGCCGAACTGGACGCCCTCTTCGCCTCCCTCCAATATCGAGCCTTTCGCGGAGAGTTATGAATGTATGAGGGGGAGCCGAGGCAGCGATATTTCCGGGCTGACAATTGCGCCAATTCTGAACCGATCAGGATTCGAGATATCGGATCACCCGTCGATTGCCGTCCTTCGCCGAGGCCGATTCCGGCGGATCGAAGCTGCAATCGTCGGAGATGCTCCCAAGGATTTTCTGCGGATCTACGAATATGGTGCCGCTCACAAAGCGAACGCCCGCCAATGGCCTGCTTATATCGCCAAGGTCGGGCAGAAATGGTATCCCAACGAGTCGATCACCGAACACCTGCTCACCCGCTTGGGGCAGCGACTTGGAGTAAAGATTGCGGATTCACGCCTGATGTGGGTTCGCGGGCAACTGCGTTTCCTGAGCCGGTACTTTCTCCGGCGCGCGGAGAGCCTGGTGCACGGCGCGGAGATCTTTGCCGGTTATCTGGCCGATCGCGATTTCGTCCTGGAAGTCGAACGGCTGAATCAAGCCCGCAATGTTTTTACATTCCAGGTGGTGGAGGAGGCGATAACGAGTCGGTTCCCCGAGCACATGCCAGAAATCCTATCCGACTTCGTACGGTTACTGGGTTTCGATGCACTCATTGGCAATAATGATCGCCACTATTTCAACTGGGGTGTGATTACCAGCGTGACGGGCGAACGGCCCCCGCGGTTTTCACCGATCTATGACACCGCTCGCGCGTTATTCTGGAACTCCACGGAAGATGCACTAGCCGAGGTGGAGCGGCAAAAGCGGGTCGAACCCTTCCTGAGTAAATACGTGGAGCAGTGTCTGCCAAAGACAGGTTGGGACGGATATAAGAAGCTGAACCACTTCGATTTGATCCATGCGATCGCAAGCAATCGGCCAGAATTTCGGCCGATGCTGCACGAGTTCAACGCCGTGGATCTGCCTCAAGCTGCTCGTGAACTGTTTACCGGCGAGTTCGCAGGATTGCTCACTGAGCGGAGACAAAGATTTGTGGTAATGTGTCTTGAAAAGAGGCAAGAGCGGTTTCGCGCCGCGATCTCTTAAACGTACCCTATGTCTCACATCCCTCGGAAATCATGTGACTGGCTGGACGGCATAAAACCGTCCGAAGGTGAGCACGTGTCTTTCGTGGTCGTACTCGGCAACTTGGAAGTCGGAAAACTGGTAAAGGATCACGGCGAGTGGGTTTTTCACTACAGCGATGCTTTCCGGCGCCAGAATCGGGTGAAGCCGATCGTCGATTTTCCGTATCCTGAGAGGAACTACCGGAGCCGTCAGCTCTGGCCCTTCTTTCTGCTGCGGCTTCCCAGTACCGACCAGCCTTCAGTAAAGCGGTTTGCACAGAAGCATGGCGTCCGTGAGTGGAATGAAACGATGCTGCTCAAACATTTCGGGCGTCATTCCATCGCGAATCCTTTCCAGTTGGTGCCGGAATAGCCTGGCTGAACATCGGGGGCGCGAAGGATGACGGTGGTACGGCCGCTATCAGCGGTGATCCGGAGTGTCCGAACTGCCTTCACCAAGCTCTTCCCAGAGCTGTCTTCCATAGCGGAGGACAATCGGTAATCCACTTTTCAACGCCGCCCCGGGGTGCCATGAATTTCCGCCTCATTCCCCATGGCGAGCGCACACCCCGATTTTGGCAAGTTTTACGGTCTGCTGGCAGGAGCAGGCGAGACGCTGTTCACTCAATGGTCTGGAGACGTATTTCGTAGCACTGCGCCTCGTTGGACTTCACGACCGTATCGACTCACCGGAGTGGGAGCCGTGCTCAGAGGAGGGCGATGGAACGTGCGTCATTTGATCCCCGCCGTCTGCTTCAGCACCACGGCGGAAACGGCTGCGGCTGAGGCCGATGCAAAAGCCAGGAAATATGGTTGGGATCGCGACGCAATGCGCCCCCAGACGCGGATTGTTCTTCAGGTCCAACTTCGAGCAGTATTGGATCTCACTGTGGCTGAGACACTTGAAAAACTCGGATTGGAGTCCGTGCGGCTCACCGGTTGCGATTGGGATGGGGAGCAGAAGGCCGAGCGTGAAGCCCTTACTC
>CBINJX010000935.1:0-2610 GCA_966251085.1 uncultured Verrucomicrobiales bacterium | reverse complement strand
TGACGAATGACGAATGACGAATGACGAATGACGAATGACGAATGACGAATGCGCGAAGCCTCGCGGATAGCCCCTTCGTTATTGGGACTTCGGGCTTCCTTCGACATTCGTCATTCGGATTTCGTCATTTGTAATCCCTTCGGAAATACCATTTCTGAAACGCATTCCCGATGCCCCACGTGCCTCGTTTCTCAAAAAGAGTAAAAAAACAGGTTGGCAGTCACAGGGCGCACGAGCGAAATGCTTCTTGTCACCCCAAAGTGCATTGCTACAGTCGCCCGCACTTTGGCCCAGGCCACCTACGAAAGAATGACGCTCGGTAATCTCCTTTCTCTCGACCAGATCATCCCCGAGATGCAAGCGCTGGAGCGTTGGTCGGCGATTGTGGAATTGGTTGACCTCCTGGTGGCAAAGGGGCAGATCAATCCGGAAGATCGCGACACCGTCCTCGGAGCATTGCGTGCTCGCGAGGAGACAATGAGCACCGGAATCGGTTTCGGAATCGCCATTCCCCACGCCTCCTCGGATCGGGTATCCAAGGTAGTGGCGGCCTTCGGACGCTCCACCAAGGGCATCGAGTTCGACTCGCTCGACAACCTGCCGGTGAAGTTCATCGTCCTGTTTGTCGTGCCCAAGGACCAGTTCCAGACGCACCTGCGGACACTCGCTGCGATCGCCAAGTTCCTGAACGACCGCACCGTTCGCGAGCGTCTCGGCACCGCTGATTCCGCGGAGCAGATTCTTCAGATCTTCGAGAGCACGGGTAAGTAACGCGGTGTGCCTCGGAGAGAGGAGGGGGGAGTGCTCAGTACTCGGTACTCAGTGCTCAGAGGAAAAACGCGGAATCTCATACTGCCATCGGCGGCAACTCGCGCCGTCTCTATCAGTCCGTTCGCCGTTTGCGCTTACATCTCCTTACTGATTACTGATTACTGAGCACTGAGCACTGAGCACTGAGCACTGAGCACTGAGCACTGAGCACTGAGCACTCCGCCCGCTCCAGCTTCACAATTTTCGACACGCTAAAATGGAAACAATCGCCGCAATTCTCGAACAACGTCTCCGGGCCGCTCTCGCTGGCTGGGCAGAGGCCGATGCCAAAGTGCAGCAGGTCAACGATCCGCGATTTGGCGACTACCAGACCAATGTGGCGATGATCCTTGCCAAGCAGCAGCGGGCCAATCCGCGCCAGGTTGCACAGCAGATCCTCGACAAGATCGACGTAGCTGACTGCTGCGAGAAGCCGGAGATCGCTGGTGCGGGATTCATCAATTTCCGCCTGAAACCCGAGTGGATGGCGTCTCATTTCGACACATTGCGGAAGGATTCCGCATTGGGAGTTCCTCAGCCGGCCAAACCGCGGACGATCGCAATCGACTTCTCGTCTCCAAATGTCGCCAAGCCGATGCATGTCGGCCATATCCGCTCGACGATTCTCGGCGATGCCTTGGCTCGGATCGCGGAATTCGTGGGGCACAAGGTCATCCGGGATAATCACATCGGCGACTGGGGCACGCAGTTCGGCATGCTGCTCCTCGGCTGGAAGACTGAGCTGAACAAGGAGGCGCTTGCCGCCGATCCGATCGGCGAAATGGAGCGGCTCTATAAGAGCATCAACGCCCAATGCGACGAGACGAAGCCGACTTTCAATCCCGAAACCCGCACACGGGCCCGGCAGGAGTTGGTGAAACTGCAGTCAGGCGATGAGGAGAACCTCGCGATCTGGCGGGAGATGCAACGCCTTTCGCAGGTGCAGTTCGACACCATCTACTCCCGGCTTGGTGTCCGCTTCGATTACGCCTTGGGGGAAAGCTTCTTCAATCCGTGGCTGAAGGAGATCGTGGCGGAGTTGATGGAGAAGGGAGTGGCTCGTGAGAGTCTGGGTGCACTCGTAGTCGGCTCCGATGAGCAGCTTCCGCCGGAAGAAGATCCCTTCAAGATCAAGGACAAGGAAGGGTGGAAGGAGATCCCGGCCATTGTGCAAAAGGCGGATGGCGCTGCGAACTACACCACGACCGATCTGGCGACTCTCCGCTACCGGATTCGGGAGTGGAATCCTGACGAGATCATCTACGTCACCGATGGCCGTCAGCAGCTGCACTTCCGGCAGGTGTTTGCGATCTTTAAGCGCTGGATGCCTGAAGCGGTGGCAAACGTTCGCCTCGCCCACGTCTGGTTCGGCGCAATTCTTGGTCCGGATAACAAGCCGCTGAAGACCCGCTCCGGGGAAAACATCAAGCTCGTCGATCTGCTCAACGAGGCCGAGGAACGCGCGCTGAAGCTCGTCGTGGAGAAGAATCCGGAACTGGCGGAAGCCGAACAGCGTGAGATCGCGCGGATCATCGGTATTGGCTCGGTGAAGTACGCCGACCTGCTGCCGAACCGGCAGAGCGACTACGTCTTCTCCTGGGACAAGATGCTGGCGCTGCAGGGGAATACTGCGCCGTACCTTTTGTATTCCGCAGCCCGGTGCCGCTCGATTTTCCGGAAAGCAACCGATGCGGGAATCACTGAGGCGGACTGGAAGGACGCTCCGACTGTACTCACCGAACCAGCCGAGATCGCCTTGGCGAAGAAGCTCCTGCAGTTCGGTGAAGTGGTGCCGCAGGT
>CBINJX010000934.1:0-2622 GCA_966251085.1 uncultured Verrucomicrobiales bacterium | reverse complement strand
CTATGTTGCTGCGCGGGTGAGACACGGTTCATCACAATTATCCAACGAGGACCTCAGGGAAACCCCTCAAAGTTCGTCGGATTTTTTTAAGGACCGAGTCACCAATAACCGTGCTTTGCGCCAGCTCGCTTCTAGCTCATTGGTAACCGGTAGCCACGAATCTGACGACCGGTCCTTTCTACTAGCCCTGAAATAAGCGCATCGACCGGTAAATTCCGCCGATTATTCTGACCTGGAAGGACTTATAGAGGGAGCCCTGCTCACTTGAAATTCGATATTTCAATCACGTGCTATGGTTCGTAAATTATTGAGGGCGTACATCTTACGCAGTTTTCCATTCACGCACGCGCTTATTTCAGGACTAGCACTGTCTCTATTCCAGGACGTCAGCGAAAATCGTCTTCTCGTCACCCATGCTCCCTTCCCAGACAACAACAGGACCGGAGCCCTCACGTCCTGCAACAGCAGGGAACAGTCCATTTTTTGAGAGCACAGCAGGAGTGCTGCCGCTCCGCTTGATCCAGATCTCATTGCCAGTTTGCCACAGCACACCGCTCCCGGAGGGCTCCACGAACGGCACGGGCTGCAGCGCACGATCGGCGATCAGCGATTCTGGGCCTTGTGCATCGGCCATGTAGATTGACTTCTCACGCCGCCAAACGGTAACCGGCTCGCTGTTTCCAAGGACAACCCCTCCCCCGTCCATGGGACAGCCATTCAGCTTCCATGTTCCGTGACCGAGCTTCTGGCCCGCACTCCAAGACTTTCCTCCATCGGTACTTTGCGCCAGGTACATATCTCGCGCACCACCGAGCCAGTTGCGCCACATGGCTGCGACTTGGCCATCGCGTCCGACAGCGACGCTGGGATGACAGCACTCACAAATGTGTCCATCTGGGGACTGATACACCCGCGTGTTCTCACCCCAGGAAAGGCCGCCGTCCCCTGATGCGACGCTCCAAAGCTCCATTCCTCCATTACGCAGATCAAGCCAGACCAAATGTGTCGCGCCGGTGCCGTAGCCGGCCATGGCATGCAGTCCCTCTCGCGCGGATTTTGGCGCGGCATTGATCTGAGTCGCGTCCGACCAAGTTGCGCCGCCATCCTTGGAAGCCCACGTATAAAGGTTTCCTTCGGCATGCGAAATCGCACTTACGGTCACGACACGATCAGTAGCGGTGACCCGAGGCCCTCGACGCATTCCGAGTGCGAGTTTCGGCAAGTCCGCGATGCGTACGGGATTCGAGAATGTACGTCCCTTGTCGGATGAGACGGTGTGGTAAATCGTGGATCCTTTTCCGAGTACGATGTGAATCTGCCCATTTGGTGCGACAGCGACTTGTGGCTGAACTCCACCACGCAGATCCGGAGGAATGACCTCGATGGGGGTGCCTTGGGTGCTTGTACCGGTGAGTAGTAAGACCGCCGCGAGGAGAATCAGCGGGAGTTTCTGAAGGGACATGGATCCGGATAGTACAAGCAACAAACGAGAATACAGATTCTTTCAGCGCTAGTGGACCAGACAGGCGCAAATTGTTCCGCCCCTGCGTTCCTGTTTTGCAGAACATCTCACGGTCGGTGGAACATGTTGTCCTCTGGTCAGCGGAACCGATGAAACAATCGATCAGACTTCTCGGCATGGCACTTACGACAGCGGGAGCCATGGTCCTCATCCTTCTGGTGTGCTCGCCTGCCGCAGCGCATGAGGGAGAAAAACACGACCAGGCGACGGAACGTGCCGAACCCGAAACCAATCCGTTCGGTGATCCGGCCAAGGAGGCGCAGTTATTTGCCAATAAGCTCCGACGGACGGAATACATGCACGTTCTACTCAATCCGATCCCCGTTTATGGCCCGGCTTTAGGTGCAGTAGCTCTCGTGGCGGCGCTGATTCTAAAGAGCAAGCGGGCCCTATTCGTGGGGATGTTGATCGTGCTGCTGTCAACCGGTGCGGCATGGCCGGTACTCTGGTATGGGGAGCGCGCTTACGATCAGCTCAGCCCGAATTTACCGCCCGATGCCAAGCAATGGCTCGACCTCCACATGGAGCGAGCCGAGGCGTTCATCTACGCATTCTACGTTACAGCCCTGCTGGCCGCGGCTGGGATGATAGCTGGAAGGCGGATGCGGGTGATGACCGTGCTCGCGGCACTGACACTTGCCGGAGCGCTCGTGTGTGCCGCGGTGGGTGGATGGATTGCCCACGCTGGCGGGCAGGTAATGCATTCGGAGTTGCGCGAAGGTCCTCCTCCGGTTCCCAAGTCCCCCTAGTAGCTCTCAAGACTTTAAGGAACTGACGGTGACCTACTACTCCACCTGAAGGAGGGGAACACGGTCCTTCAACTCGATGCGGCCTCACCGTCCATAAACGATTCTCCGTCGGCCCTTCACCAGCCCCACGAAAGTGCCGCCCCGACTTCCGACTGTCTCGCGTTCCGCTTCGCAGTCGCGATCAGGATTTGCAGAAGGGGACGAGGTCGGAATAATCGCCTTCGTCCGCACGTTTGAGAGCAGCAATGTATGTCGACCGGAGAGTATCGGGATCCTGATTGGTGGCTCCTCCCCAAGTAAGTGGCGGTATGTCCCCCTTCCTAGCAATGATATCCGCGATGAGTCGTGAGT
>CBINJX010000933.1:0-2629 GCA_966251085.1 uncultured Verrucomicrobiales bacterium | reverse complement strand
CACTCTCACTTGGCACTCTCACTTGGCACTCTCACTTGGCACTCTCACTTGGCACCACTAACACCGGACACTTGGCCGACTTGAGGACGCCGGAGGTGGCGCTGCCGACGAGGAGAGAGTAGAGGGCTCCGTGACCGTGGGAACCCATGACGATCAAGCCGGCCTGATAGGTTTCCGCTTCCTGTAGGATTTTCTCAGCGGTGGGGCCTTGGATATGGAGAGCAAGGACATCCATCCCTTCGGCGGTGATCGCGCCTTTAAGCTCCTCGAGCTGAACGTGCTCCGCTCTGAAATCGCGAGCGACTCCGACTCGTACGGATTGCGGTCCGGGCTCGAAGCCAACGAAATCGGGCTCGGGTTCGGAGATGTGGAGCAGCACCATGCGGCTGCCAAACGCCCGGGCAAGGTCAGTGGCGGCTTTCACCACTTTGACGGTGACGTCTGAGAAATCTACCGGGACGAGGATAGTCTGGAGGTTCATGGTCGGAAGTGGCTCTACCAATACGATAGTGGGAGCAGCGGAAAAAGACACGCCGGAAGAAGACGCAGTCAGCACGGGGGAAAGCTGCCTTCATCTCGGAGCTAAAACCTTAAGGCGCACAGAGTGAGGAGGATACATGGTGGAAAGTTTTGAGGACATCGCACCCGGTTCTCCACTTTACGCCCATTGATGGGAAATTTGCGTAAATACCCCGATGTCAGATGCGGCTGAGCAGTGATTGTCCCCGATCGTCTGGGATGAAGGTGCGATCTGAGGGTATTTTGACGGCGCTGACGGTGCCGGGTCGCCGCCCGACTGCCGTTCGAGTGGATTCGACCGCAGAAATCGACCCCTGGGGGGTAGAATTTTACCCCCCCTTCAGAGAATTTCACCCTTCGACCACACCCAAACTGCGGTCGATTGTGCGGATTTACCTGAGCACCGGTCTCAGGCGGGAAATGCTCCTGTTCGCGGTGGAATGGCACGAGTCACGGAGCGGGTCAGCCGCTACCAAATGGTAAAAATCTGCCCCCTGAGCCAGCCGCACCCTTTCGAAAGAAGACCCGGGTTAACCCGTTCATCTCAGAGCCGCCGCGGGTGAGCCTCCCGGCGAAGTGAATCTGTCTTCCCTTACCTTTTTGTGCCTTTTTGCCCTCCGAATCGGCCCTATATTCGCCCCTTCTCACCTGTACTCCGCCAAGGAATGTCCGACCTTTTTGACCAATCTTCCGAGTCCTCCACTCCCCCACCCTCGCCCGCTGCCCCGCTGGCGGAGCGGATGCGGCCACGCTCGATCGACGAGTATGTGGGGCAGGAGCATATCCTGGGAAAGGGCAAACTGCTGCGGCGGGCGCTGGAGGCGGACCGGATTTCGTCAATCCTTCTCTTCGGTCCTCCGGGAACAGGAAAGACGACCCTGGCGCAGATCATCGCGCATTCCACCCAGTCTCGGTTTGAGCGGCTCAGCGGCGTGGAGAGTAATGTGGCGGATATCCGTCGGGTGATCGCTTCGGCGGGTAACCGGCTGAAGAATTCCGGGGCGAAGACGATCCTGTTTATCGACGAGATTCACCGGTTCAACAAAGCGCAGCAGGATGTCCTGCTGCCGGATGTGGAGAACGGGACGATCCGCCTGATCGGCGCGACGACGCACAACCCTTTCTTTTACGTCAACAGTCCCCTCGTCTCCCGCTCGCAGGTCTTCCAGCTGGAGCCGATCACCCCTCCTCATCTGGTTGCGCTGCAGCGTCGGGCTTTGGCGGACAAGGAACACGGGCTGGGAAACCTGAACATCAAGGCGGACGATGCCGCTCTGGAGCATCTGGCTACGGTGGCGGATGGCGATGCGCGGAAATGCCTGAATGCATTGGAGATTGGGGCGGTGACCACTCCCCCGGGGCAGGATGGGGTGGTCCATCTCACCCGCGCTGTGGCTGAGGAGAGTATCCAGCGCAAGGCGGTGGTGTACGACGGCGATGGGGATCAGCATTACGACACGATCTCGGCCTTCATCAAAAGCATGCGAGGGAGCGATCCGGACGCCGTCCTCTACTGGCTTGCGAAGATGCTCTATGCGGGTGAAGACATTCGCTTCATCGCCCGGCGGATCGTGATCTGCGCGGCGGAAGATATCGGGCTCGCAGATCCTCAGGCGCTTGTGGTGGCGGTGGCAGCGCAGCAGGCAGTGGAGTTCGTCGGGTTACCGGAAGCGCGGATCCCGCTGGCCGAAGCCGCAGTGTACCTTGCGACCGCACCGAAGTCGAACCGGGCATACGAAGGGATCAACAAGGCACTGGAAGAGGTGAAGACCGGGGTGACGCTAGCCGTGCCGAAGCACCTGCGCGATGCGCATCATAAGAAGTCCGCAAAAGCGCTCGGACATGAAGGTTACAAATACGCGCACGATTATGAGGGCGGATATGTACCGCAGGCTTACATCCCGGAGGGGCGGCGGTATTATGAACCGACGGAGAATGGCTACGAGCGGAGGGTGAAGGAGCGGCTGGATTATTGGCGGGCGCTTTTCGAGCAAGCGCAGGGGAAGTAGGTGTTGGTTGAGGGTTGAGGGTTGAGTCGCGACGTGAAGACTCCGATGAACGGGGCGCATGTGGAGTGCGGTGGCGAGTTTTACGAGGCACCGCTTTGGAG
>CBINJX010000932.1:0-2633 GCA_966251085.1 uncultured Verrucomicrobiales bacterium | reverse complement strand
CGGAGCATCGCAGAAATCCTGCAAACGATGGCAAAACTTCCGCAACCGTTTGGCCTTTTTCTTCAATCGATTGCTGAAATCCTGCAATCGTTTGCACCCCTTCCTCAATCGTTTGCAGCCGGAGAGGAATCGTTTGGCCTCCGTGGCCAATGCTTTGGCCCCTGAGGCCAAACGATTTCATCCCGAGTGCAAACGATTGCACTTGCTCCCCAATCATTTGCAGGTGAACCGCAGAGCTTCGCAGAAATCTGTAATCATTCGCAGAAGTTCTGCGATCGTTTGCAGCGCTTCTGAAGTGCTTCGCACTCCGACTGCGGTGCTTCGGGTGATTTGGCCAATGCTTCGGTGTCCAGGTGCGAATGCGTTGGCCCCCACCCCACCGGCTTGCCCCGGCTCCCCGCAGCTTCGGCTGACAGGGCCAATTGTTTACACAGATTCGCTCTCCGATGCCAACATTTGCCGCGCATTTTCCAGGCGCTGCTGTCGGAGGGACTCGGGTTCGAGCACGGTTGCCTCGCGGCAATTGCTCATCAGCATCCGCTCCAAGTCGTGGTTCCCGCCGCCGGGGCAACACCATTCAGCGAGCGAAAGACGCTTCAATTGGTGCGCTCCTCGTCTTCTAATCCCGGCAGGGATGACAGCTTGTAGCCGGCGGTTGCGAGGAACGAGCGCATACCGCCGGAACCTGACCGCAACAAGAGCGCACCCCGGCAGCGGGTGCCAGCCTCTTTCGGCAGACTGAAATCGAAGCTGCTCTTTCCCTCTGGTGTTTCGCCGCTCGCTGCGACCGCCTCCGGAGTCGGTTTTCCTTTTGCTGTCCCCCGGGTGTTCGCTTCGCTCGCCCCCGGGCTACAGGCTGAGATCCCTGCCGGGATCGATAGCTCTCCGCGTGCTCCTCCCTGCGGCTAACGGCGCGACCGTCCTGCCACTCTCCCCACGAGCAGATTACAAGATTGAAAGCGGACACGTTTGAACTCGCAGGGGCAGTGTTCGCTCCTGCATAGGAAACTGTGTCAACCGCAATCCTTTAGTTCTTTCTCGACCATATCCGACATCAGGTATTCACTCCGTTGCACGACAATAAACATTGTGCGTTCCGCGAACAGGCGCGCGCACATCGCGAACAACACCCGTTTTGGAGTTGTGAGAGCTTCTTTCCTTCCGCAGGGCGCCGAACTGGTTGAAGGAGGCGTTCGCTACGCCCTCTGGGCCCCCACGGCAACCAGTGTCTCAATCCAGATTTTCGATACTTCCGGCCAACCGACCCGTGAGGTGCCATTGCACCCCGACCGCAACGGGTACTTTGCCGGGTTAGATCCGGAGGGCCGTGTTGGGGATCGATTTAAGGCGAGGCTGAATGGCGACCAGGATTTCCCGATTCCGGCATCTCATTTTCAACCCGAGGGTGTACACGGTCCCACTGAGGTCATTGATCATCATGCCTATCAGTGGCGTGATGCGGGTTGGAAACGACCAGCCTTTCGGGACCTGATTGTTTACGAACTCCACATCGGGACCTTCACTCTGGAGGGCACATTCCGCGCCGCAATCGATCGGCTCGGTTATCTAAGGGATCTCGGAATCAATGCCATCGAGATCATGCCCGTTGCAGATTTTCCCGGCAGGTGGGGATGGGGCTACGATGGCGTGCAGCTATTTGCACCAGCGCGTTGCTATGGGCATCCGGACGATTTCCGTGCACTGATCGATGCCGCGCATGGGCACGGGATCGCCGTGCTCTTGGATGTGGTATATAATCACTTTGGTCCGGATGGAAACTACTCAGGCGTTTTCTCTCCATACTATATGGAAAGCGAGGATCAGACGCCTTGGGGAAGCGCCGTAAACTTCGGACGGGAACACAGCGAGCCGGTCCGGGACTTCTACCGGGCAAACATCCTCTACTGGATGGAGTACTTCCACATTGATGGATTCCGCCTGGATGCCACTCATGCGATTGCCGATTCCTCCCCCAGGCACATCATGGCAGAGCTGGCGGAACTTGTGCAGGATCGAGGCGGTTACATCATCGCAGAAGACGAGCGCAATGAGGCGCACATCATCACGCCCCGGGATCAGGCCGGATTCGGTTATAACGGCGTCTGGGCCGATGACTTCCATCACAGTGTAGAAGTCGCCCTGGTGAAGGCATCGCGTTACAGGGAGGACTTCAAGGGCCGGCTTCCCGAACTGGTGGACAATCTTCAGCACGGCTGGACGTACCGCGGACAAACATCACCGCAACGGGGTTGTGGACACGGCACCCCGTGTGAGCACCTGCCGCACGAACGCTTTATCTTCTGCATCTCGAATCACGACCAGATTGGAAATCGTGCTTTTGGCGAGCGGATGAACCATCTCATCGCGCCTGCGGCATATCGAGCAGCCAGTGCTCTGCTTCTTCTCTCTCCCTACACGCCGATGCTCTTTCAAGGGCAGGAATGGGCCGCATCGACTCCCTTTCTTTACTTCACAGATCACAATCCGGAGCTAGGCCGCTTGGTCGAGGAGGGGCGAAGGAAGGAGTGCCGTTTCGAGGTCTTTGCGAAAGGCGCGAAGGACATTCCATCCCCGCAGGCGCAGAGCACCTTCGAAGCATCCAAACTTCAGTGGAAAGAATCCGACTCTGCCGC
>CBINJX010000931.1:0-2633 GCA_966251085.1 uncultured Verrucomicrobiales bacterium | reverse complement strand
CCCGCTGGCGCTCGCTCCGCATCCTGCGGCGCTCAATTAATAGTTCCAGGCGCAAACCGTGAATTCTCGCTCTGGTGCGACTCAGACAGCCTCGTTGCAGGTTCGCAGCCAGGCTCCAAGGTGGCAGAGCCGTCCCGGCTCTCCGATGGCGTTAAATTAGCTGTTCGTGTGAAAGAGCTGTCGGAAGCAAGTTCCACAGATCCTTTCCGAAGAGTGCAAAGAACTCAACACTCAGCGTCCATCCGCTGGCGATTGGCCTCATTCAAAAGATTGAGATGCGCCCGAAACTGCTAAAGTACGCGCTGAGTACTAGACACTTGACACTCTCCCAACTACGTTGCCGCCCTTTTTCCATTCTATGAGCAGAAACTTGCACGTCGCCATCGTCGGAGCCACGGGAGCTGTTGGAGTCGAGATGATCAAGACGCTCGAGAAACGCAAGTTCCCGCTCAGTAAACTAACCTTGCTCGCCTCTGCGCGTTCTGCTGGCAAGACCTTGCCCTATATGGGGGCGGAAATTCCTGTGCAGGAGCTTCGCGAAGATTCCTTCGGCGGGGTGGATGTCGCACTTTTCAGCGCGGGCGGATCGATCTCCAAGCAATATGCTCCGCACGCGGTCAGCGCCGGGGCGGTGGTGGTCGATAACTCCAGCGCGTTTCGTATGGACGACACGGTTCCGCTGGTCGTGCCCGAGATTAATGGGGACGACATCAAGAAGAGCCGCGGCATCATCGCCAATCCGAACTGCACGACGGCGATCACTCTGATGGCACTCTGGCCGCTGCACGTCGCGTTCCGCGTGAAGCGTGTAATTGCTTCCAGCTATCAGGCGGTTTCCGGTACTGGTGCACAGGCGATTGAGGAGCTTCGCCAGCAGGTCGCTGCCCTCGCTGCCGGACAGCCGATCGAAAAGAAGGTTTATCCTCACCAGATCGCTTTCAACGTTCTCCCTCACGTCGATTCCTTCCTCGATAGCGGGTACACCAAGGAAGAGATGAAGATGCAGAACGAAGGACGCCGCATCATGCATCATCCCACCTTCAAGGCTTCGGTGACCTGTGTGCGGGTGCCGGTTTATCGCGCGCATTCCGTGGCGGTGAATGCGGAGTTCGAGCGTCCCGTATCGCTCGATAAAGCCCGCGCCGTTCTCTCCCAGGCTGCGGGGCTCGATGTCGTGGATGATCCGGCCAACGCACAGTATCCGCTTCCGCTCAACTGCGCAGAGAAAGACAACTGCCAGGTCGGCCGTCTGCGCTACGACTGCGCCCTCGACAACGGTCTCGCATTCTGGGTCGCCGGTGATCAGCTCCTCAAGGGCGCTGCGCTGAATGCGGTCCAGATCGCAGAGCGGATCTGATTGCGAAGGACGAATAACGAATTCGAATGAAGCCCGAAGCTCATTTTGAGCTTCGGGCTTTGTTTATTCCTTTGTCTTTCGACATCCGGATTTCGTCATTTACCGCTGTCAGCCGGTCTCTTCGTCACCACCGGTATCATCCGCCGCAATGTCTCCCGGTGACATGTATCGCGCGAGTTCGTGAAGCTTCTTCCGGAGCGTGACCCGGTTCATCTTTGTCTCGCGGGCGAGAACTGTCGGTTTCTGATCGAAGCGGCTGAGGAGATGTTTGATTGCCATGGCTTCCAGTTCGTCGTGCATCTCCCGGTAAGCGACACCTTCACGCAGCTTCAGATCCAGCCATCCGGATAACACCGCCTGCAGATCATTGGTTGGGGAGGAGGGGCGTGAGGGCTCCCGGAGTTCACGAGGGAGATGCTGCGGAAGGATGACCGGACCGGATGAAACCGCCACGGCATGCTCGAGCACGTTGCGGAGTTCCCGGATGTTACCCGGCCAGTTGTGTGCCTTGAGGATTTCCAACGCTGTGTCGGATAACACCGGGCGACGCTCAGGGGCGAGGTTCGCGAGAAAATGGGCGGCCAGTGCAGGGAGATCATCGGCGCGTTCACGCAGCGGTGGCAGCGCAATCTCCAGTACGTGTAGGCGATAGTACAGATCCTCACGGAAACGGCCGGCACGCACCTCCTCACGCAGGCTGCGGTTTGTAGCGGTGATCAGTCGGCAATCCACGCGACGTTCTTCTCGTCCGCCGACGCGGGTGAAGACGCGTTCCTCCACGAAGCGGAGAAGCTTTGCCTGGATCGCCGGAGAGATATCGGCGATTTCATCGAGAAACAGCGTTCCACCTTCTGCGCGCTCGATGTGACCCGACTTCGCGAGCATGGCACCCGTGAATGCCCCTTTCTCATATCCAAATAGTTCGCTCTCGAGCAGTTGCTCGGGAAGTGCGCTGCAATAGAGAGTGACGAATGGTGCATTCTGCCGGGAACTCTGCTCGTGGATTACGCGAGCGGTGAGTGTCTTGCCGGTACCAGTCGGGCCGGTGATCAGCACCGGTGCATCGCTGGTGCACGCATGAGCAATTTCGACGAAGCTGCGCTGCAGCGCGGGAGCGGAACCGACGAGCAGGCCGAGAGCGTCCCGAGGTTTCGCAACGGGTTCGCGAGGTGGTGCACTGAGGACTTGCCGGAGTGTCTCCTGGACATCCCTCAGATCGAGCGGCTTTAGCAGGTAGTCGGATGCATCGAGGCGTTTCGCTGCGACGGCATTGGGG
>CBINJX010000930.1:0-2636 GCA_966251085.1 uncultured Verrucomicrobiales bacterium | reverse complement strand
GGAAGCACGCAAAGTGGCTCTACTCCGGCGCTTCCTGAACTCACTCTCCTTAACTAAATGGCGTTGGCTTCGCAACCCTGGGCTTTGTGACGTAATCCCTTCGGGATAGAAGGCCAGATCGGCGGATGTAAAAATGGCCAAAGTCGAGCTGAGCACTGAGCACCTTCCTCCCACCTTCACGCGCTCCGCATCGTTGGCTGCGCTCAATTATCTTTTCACCATTCCGTTCACCCCTCGCCGGCGCTAAAGATTGCCTCCTCGAGCTTTTGGAAATTCACCGGTTTCGTCAGATGCTCCGAGAACCCTGCCGCCATGCTGGCAGCGACATCCTCGTCCATTCCGAATCCGCTGAGCGCGATTCCTCGGAGTCGAGGATGAATCTTCCGGACGGCACGCATGAGATCGAGTCCGGTGCCGTCAGGCAGGCCGATGTCGGTGACTAGCAAATCGAACGAATGGGTACGCAGTTCCTCCAATGCCCGCTGAACACAGTCGGCAGTGCGTACATCATGCCCTTTTCGAACCAGCAACCGCTGGAGTGTGCCGCGGGTGTCCTCATGATCTTCGACCAGCAGGATCTTCAGCGCTCGACCCTTTGAGTCGCTTGCACGCTCCGATGCCGCGGCTCCCGCACACTCGGACGGATCTGCAAGCTTGAGGCGCACCGCAAACGTTGCTCCCTGGCCGCGTCCCTCACTCGATGCGGTAATCGTGCCACCATGGGATTCAACCAATGCCTTGCAAATCGCAAGACCGAGTCCCAATCCGCCAAACTGCCGGGTTACCGCAGTAGTCCCCTGTTCGAAGGGGTCAAATATTCGAGGAAGAACTTCCGGCGCAATTCCTACGCCGGTATCGGATATCGCAATCTCGATCTGACCAGCCTCCGCATTGCGAGTGAGGGCAGTGACAGTGCCGCCAGCTGGTGTGAACTTCACGGCATTCTGAAGCAGGTTCCAAAAAATCTGTTGAAGGCGGGCAAGATCTCCGCAGACGAAATGATTCCGCGCATTGAGATCCATGACCAGGGCCACGGATTTCTTAACAGCCTCACTCCGGGAGATGTCGCGGGCATATTCAAGCGTCCGGTGAACGTTGACCGGCTCCACATGCAATTGGAGCTTCCCCTTGCTGATCCGTGTGACATCCAGCAGGTCGTCGACCAGGCGTGCTTCCAGCAGGATGTTTCGGCGGATCAGTTGCAGGTCCGATCGGAGATCGACTGGTAACTGCTGACGCCCCACGAGTGAGTCGAGGATGGCAATTGCCGGCGTCAGGGGCGTTCGCAATTCATGGGAAAGAACTGCGAGAAAACGATCTTTTGCCCTATTCGCCTCAAATGCCTCATCCCGGGCGGCCTCGAGAGCACGCTCCGCAGCGCGCCTCTCAGTCACATCCCGAAATACCAGAACCACTCCCAGCAATTCCCCCGCGCTGCCTCGGATCGGAGCCGCACTGTCATCAATCGGGTACTCCCTACCATCACGGGCCAGCAGGACCGTATGATTTGCGAGCCCCACCACCTTCCCGGTTCGGAGAACAACCTCCACAGGATTTTGAACCGGCTTCCGAGTGGTCTCATTTACGATCACGAAAACATCGAGGAGCGAGTGACCGGCGGCGTCTGCCTGGTTCCACCCGGTGAGCACCTCTGCCACTCCATTCATAAAGACCACCTGGCCGTGCGCGTTGGTTGCGATCACAGCGTCGCCGATGCTCCCCAATGTTGTCTGCAGCCATTCGCGCTCTTCACGCACCTTCTCCTCCGCCCTGCGTCGATCGGTGATATCGCGGGCAATGAGCACAACACCGATCGTCGCCCCGGCCGGGTCCCTCACGGGGCTTACACTCGCTTCCACATAAGTCCTCGCATTCTCTCTCCCCGGCAGACACACCTCCCGGTGTCCATGACTCCGGTCGCGAAATGCTTCCGAGACCATGCTCATCAAAGGAGAGAGTCCACCGTTTTTTGCCAACTCCCCGGCGGTACGCCCTGCGACCTCATGCTCGGGAATTCCAAAGATCTTCTCGGCAGCCTGATTCCAGGCAAGGACCTGCGTCTCTTCGCCGAAACAGATGACTGCGTCAAAGCCGTGTGCGAGGACGCCTAGCAGAAACTGTTCAGCCAAAGCCTGCCGTCGGAAACGCGTCTCGATACGAGGGGAAATCTGAGAGAGTTGCTCACCTGCCCGCTTGATCGTAGTCTGCACGCGGGCACGTTTCGCCTTCAGGCGCAGCACTTCCCTGATCGCCTCACATACACGCTCGGGTACCGGCTCGACGAACGCCCATTGCCTTCCCAACAAGGGAGCCACTCCAAGGCGCCGTCTCAGAACCGTTTCCACTGACTTTTCCGCGAGAATCAGCAAGTGCGCATCCGGCGCCGCCCGCCGTGCCATTCGAGCTACCGTGACAGGATCCTCCAGCTCCGAGGGAATCAGCACCACCAGACTCGTACTCGCCTCAGAAAAACGCGCAAGCCCCTCAGCTAGATTTCTCCCCTCGCGAAGAACCTCCATACCGGCGTTCTTTCCTGCGAACAGCACCTCGTAAAGCGATGCATAGTTTCCCGTAGCTGATTGCGTTTCAATGAACAGGATGCGATCCAACATCGGAGGCAAGGATACAGCGCTAGA
>CBINJX010000929.1:0-2638 GCA_966251085.1 uncultured Verrucomicrobiales bacterium | reverse complement strand
AGGAAGAGTTCTTCCACACCTTCAATGCGCTGCATAACCGGCATCCAGGGCGGCGACGGATTCTCGAGCGGTGTCATCAATAGTGCAGGAGTGGTCGGCACCGTCCGGGTTGCGCAGGACCTCATCGGCGGCAGCGAATTTCTTGCAGGTAGTATCCGGGCAGATCGCTCGATCCAGAATATCGAGATCGGTGGATCTGTGATCGGTGGAAGCCAGTCCAGCACCGGCGTCATTTCAACCCGCGGAACGATCGGCAGCGTGACGATCGATAACAACCTCGAAGGCAGCACCGGCAATGGGAGCGGTGCGATCGAGGCTTTCAAGATCAACAATGTCTTGATCGGGAACGACATCCTTGGAGGCACCGGAGTACAAAGCGGTGTAATCCGTACACTGAACTCCTCCTCGGGAGAGGGGTTGCTTCCTGCGAACGCAGAAGGTGCGCAGTTGACATCCCCGACAAGCACCGATGCGCCGGAACCCGTGCTCGGAAAGATCAAGATCGTGGGCGATGTGGTCGGCGGTGAAGGACAGGAATCGGGCTCGATTATCAGTGAAGGACGGATCGGTTCCGTTTCCATCGGCCGGTCTGGACTCGGTGGTGGTGGAGAAGAAATTCCCGGGCTTCAGCCCAATGACTTACTCGCTCCCGTGGGTGGCGTCGGTTCGCTGATTGGCGGCACTGGATATGGCAGCGGGAATATCTACGCTGAGGGAAATATCGGCACGATCATGATCTATCGTGATGTGGTGGGTGGCTTCGGCGACAGCGAGTCTGAGACCTTTACCGAAGACAGGACCGGTCGGATTTATTCAGGAGGCGATATCCAGAAGCTGGCGATCGGACGCGATCTCGTGGGAGGCGACAGCTATTACGGAAGCTCCTCGGAAGGTGGCGCTGGAGATGCAGGCCAGGTGTATGCTCGAGGCCGGATCGGCACCGTGGATATCGGCGGTTCTGTGCGTGGTGGTTTCGGCGATCACTCCGCGGAGATCCGCGCTGGCGCCATCGGCAAAATCGACGTCGGCGGCAGTGCAATCGCCGGCAGTGGAAACTTCAGTGCGGCGTTCGTTGCGGAGTCACTCGATATCGGAAGCATCAAAATCGCGGGTGAACTCACGACGGACACTGGAATTTTCAACGGCGAAGCCGTCATCATCGGTGGATTCGGCTCTGCATCCATCGCTGCGGGACGCAATATCGGCAAAGTCGATGTCGGTAGCATCGACGGGCACCCCGAGGCGCGTGTGATGATCACCGCCACTGGACAGGTCGGTGCTCGCAACGATGCGCAAGCGCTCGCAATTGCATCGGTCACCGTGCGCAACGGCTCCGCATTCGCCGACATCCTCGCCGGTTACGACAATACTAATGGATTCTTCCTCAATCCCGTAAACCCGGATGCGCAGATCGGCACAGTTATCGTCGGTAATCCGAAAGGTGACATCTCGCACTTCTGGCAGTTCACCAATATCGTCGCTGGCGCCACCACTGGCTTCGACGGTGTTTTCGGCACGGATGACGATTCAGTTATCGAAAATCCGGATGCTTCCAGCCAGGTGATCTCGAAAATTGCGAAAGTAGTAATCCACGGCAACTTCCTAGCCAGTCAGGAAGGCATCGTTGCCGAGCAGGTTGGCTCCATCATCGCAGCCGGCCAGAAGGTGCCTCTGAAAGCTGGACCGAAGAATGACTTCGTTGTCGTCCAGAATGAGTCCGGCCTGACGGTTAACGAACCGACTGGCATATTCTTGCCCCGGGTTTAGGCCTAAAGACCGGGAATGAAGCCCCCGTTGAATCACGCCGCTACTGCTGCGGCGTGACTTTCAAGCCGATACGCTGAGGAAAAACGTTCATCTCCTTGGCGAAACACTCCGGACAGATACCGTGCGAGAAATTGCTCCCGGTATGTGAATGGATGTAGGTCTCGACCTGCTGCCAGTAGTCTTGATCGTCCCGGATCCGCTTGCAGTACATGCAGATGGGCAGCAACTCCTTCAGCACTCGAATTTGGGTGGTGAACTCGAGAATACGCTCCGCTACCCGCAGGCGCATCACGATCATCTCACGGTCGAGTGGTTTTGGGAGAAAGTCATCGATCCCTGCGTCCATCGCCTGCCGATAGGTATCCCGGCCGGAGTTATTGGCCGTCAGGAGAATGAAGTAGGTGTAGTCCGTCTTCGGCCGTGCACGGATTTTCCGGCAGAACTCCAATCCATCCATCCCCGGCATCATCCAATCGCTGACCACCACGCGACAAGGCTCCTTATCGAATTGCTGCCACGCTTCATCACCAGCGGTGGCGATCACTACCTCGTGCCCGTAATGCTGCAGCGTGATCTGCAGGATTTTACACGATACGGGATCGTCTTCGGCTACAAGGATTCTCATGGGGTGAAAACAGTGGGCAGCTCGCGTTCGAGAGCAACGCGGACGAAATTGAACTCCTTTTCGACTTTGTCCAGCAGGTCTCCTGCATCTGCGAGTGCGCCGATGTTGGCGGTCTGCTCCAATCTGAGACACGCCTCCCGGAGACGCTCCGCTCCGAAATTGCTACAGCTCCCCCTGAGGGTGTGAGCCGCTCGCGCAAGCTGTGGAGTGGATTGATTCATCAACGCCTGCCGCGCCTCCATGAGG
>CBINJX010000928.1:0-2642 GCA_966251085.1 uncultured Verrucomicrobiales bacterium | reverse complement strand
ATGACGAATGACGAATGACGAATGACGAATGACGAATGACGAATGACGAATGCGCCCTTCGGTCATTGGGCCTTCGGACTTCCTTCGGATTTCGTCATTCGAACTTCGTCATTCTCTCGGTGATTGCCCTGCGAGGAAAAGGCGCGCTAAACGTCCCGCGTGTCCAGACCCTCGACCCCGGTCTCGTCCAGTAGCAATCCACAACGCCGCACAGGCTGTCTCCGACTGTTCTTCCTGCCGTTCCTCGCTGCTGGGTGCTTCTTCTTTTATAGCGTCGCACTCAAGCCGCTCTGGAACGTCTGGCGTGCAAGCGACTGGAAGATCGTTCCGTGCCGGATTGTTTCCAGTGAGGTGAAGCGCAGCGGCGGCGGGAGTGACGGTGTCACTTATAAAGTCGCCATCCTGTATGCTTATCAGGTGGATGGCCGTACCTTCCAATCGGACCGGTACAGCTTTTTTACAATTGGCTCCAGTGGGTATTCAGGGAAGAAGGAGATCGTCGACCAATACCGCCCATGGAGCGGCGCGATTTGTTATGTAAATCCTGAGAACCCGGAAGAAGCTGTCCTTGAACGAGGGATTACCAGTGCACTCTGGTGGGGGCTGTTCCCGCTGCCATTCATCGCGATTGGCTTGCTGACCTTCGCTCCCTCGTGGGTGTTTTCCGATCGCTCATCGAAGACGGGGCCACTCAGGAGTACAAGAGCCAAGAGGCGAAGTGCGCAGCACGGCACGGCTGGGCACCTGCATGATGCACTCTCCGGACCGTTGGAACTAAAGGCGAGTAGCTCGGCCAAGGGAAAGTTGATCGGCACACTGGTCTTTACCCTGTTCTGGAACGGAATTATTTCGCTCTTCCTGAAAGACGTATGGAAAGGATTTTCTCAAGGCCGGCCAGAGTGGTTCCTGACGATTTTTCTCATTCCCTTTGTTTTGGTCGGACTCGGAGCGATCGCGGCAGCCGGCTATTTCTTCCTGAATCTTTTTAACCCGCGTATTCGTCTAGTGGTTTCGTCTGCAGCGGTACCTCTCGGCGGAAAAGTGGAGGTGCAGTGGAGTTTCCATGGAAACACCCGGCGAATTCAGGACCTGAAAATCAGCTTGGTGGGTGTGGAGCGGGCGACTTATCGCAGAGGGACGGATACCTCGACGGATGAGCACGTTTTTGCGGAGGTCCCACTCGTCGAAACCACCGATCCGGAAGTGATTAGTGCCGGCTCCGAGCAAGTGACCATTCCCTCGCACCTGATGCATACCTTCAAGGCGCCGAACAACGAGATCAGTTGGAAATTCAAAGTGCACGGCAATATCCCTCGTTTTCCAGATGTGAAAGAGGAGTTTCCTCTGACCGTGACTCCCCATGAGCAGGCATCCTTATGAGTGCTGACAATATCCAGGTGGGCCTCCGCGAAAATCAGACTGCATTCCAGCCGGGGGATGAAATTACCGGTGCAGCACATTGGGAACTCGAGAAGGAGCCGAAGAGTGCAGAGGTGCGCCTTTGCTGGTTTACGCGGGGAAAAGGAACCGAAGACGCCGAGGTGGTGGAGTCAATTGCATTCCAGAAACCCAAGCCGGGCGATGTGCGCACCTTTTCCTTTCGTGCACCGCGGGAGCCGTACAGCTTTTCTGGCAAACTGATCTCCCTGATCTGGTGTGTGGAACTCGTTATCGAGCCTGGTAAACGCTTCCTGAGGCAGGAGATCACCATTGGACCGGAGGCGAAGGAAGTGGTGATCAGCGGAGCGCCCCAATAGCAGGTTAGAAAACACAACAGCTCCATGGGAAAGCCGTTCTAACGCCTCTTTTTGATTCTATTACATCTGTTTGCGGCCGAAATCCTGCTTCCCCTCCTCGCCCTGCAGAAGCTCTCAACTTTCTATTGTGCGTTGGCCGGGAGGCATCGACATTCCGGAATCGGTCTCCACTCCCCGCCACTCGCCGAGACGACGGGTGAGGAGTGAGGATCGGCTGATATGCTGACTGCAAACTGTTCCCAAACAACAACTTACACCATTCAATTTCTTCAATGGTCTCCGAAGTGAAAGCCCGCGAAAACCCATTCGCAACAAACCGTATCGAGAAACTCGAGTTCCGCTTCCCTGACGGGATGACATGGGAATCGATGCTGTCTCGTCTGGAGGCCAACGAGTATTGCGGCGCCATTGTGGGCCCGCATGGCTCGGGCAAGACGACCCTGCTCGAGCAACTCGTACCGCATCTCGAAGCCCGAGGGTTCCGGCCGGAAATCATCCGCCTAGCTTCTGAAACGAGCATGCGTGACAAGGAGCGTCTCCCGGAGCGCCTCCGGCAGATTGAGAAACCGGGTTTCATTCTCCTCGATGGGGCTGAACAGCTTTCTACCCGCCATTGGCTCCCGGTCCGCTCCGCGGCGACTCGAGCCGCTGGTTTCATCGTGACCGTTCACCGCGTGAGCCGTCTGCCGTTGGTGATTGAGTGCGCCACCAATCCTGTGCTGCTGGATGAACTCGTGGAAGAACTCACGGGAGGCCGGCTTCCCCCCAGTGAAGCGCCAAATTTGCTCGCACGTCACAGCGGGAACATTCGCGAGGCCTTCCGCGAACTGTACGACCGCTGGGCAGGGGTGGAGTAGGGGGGAGTACTCAGTACTCAGTGCTCAG
>CBINJX010000927.1:0-2647 GCA_966251085.1 uncultured Verrucomicrobiales bacterium | reverse complement strand
GCGCGACGAGGAAGACAGGAGAGACGATGAAGAGGATCCCCCGACGCCGGAACACATGGATCGATTCGGGGTATGGAGTGGCTGCGCTCACGGTTATTCGATGTTCTGGATTTGCTCGCGGATCTTTTCCATCTCCGACTTACAAGTCACTACCAGCTGCGAGATCTGTGCATCGTTCGCTTTCGCTGCGAGTGTGTTGAACTCTCGCGCGATTTCCTGGCCGATAAATTCCAGCGTGCGGCCGACCGGTTCGTTGCGCCGCAGATGATGAGCAAACTGGACAAAGTGACTATCGAGCCGCGTCAACTCCTCGGTAACATCCGACTTCTCCGCGAAAAAAATCACCTCACGTACGAGTCGCTCATCGTCGAGGGAAATTTCGATGCCCGCGCGCTGAATGCGCTCGTGCAGTGACTGACGATATTTGGTGACTACGCTCGGCTGGATTTCGCGGATCTTCCGGACGGCCTCGCGCACCACCTTCAGGCGCTTGATCAGGTCCTTTGCAAGGTGTTTGCCCTCACGCTCCCGCATCGCCACCAGTTCATGAAGCGCCTCCTTCAGTGCCTTCTCCACATGCGGCCACGCATCATCGATCTGGATCTCCTCGTCTGCCATCCGTAGCACTCCCGGTGCGCGGAGGATTGTATCGATCGTGATTTCTCCCGCAGCTCCCAGATCCTGTTGCAGATCCTGCATGGCGCGGAAATAATTGCGTGCCAGCTCGGTATCGAGCGCAAGTTTCTGGGCTGATGCACCGGAATGGTGGAGGGCGATCACGACATTGAGGCGCCCCCGCGAGACCTCCGAATTGATCACATCCCGCACGCGGGGCTCGAGTTCACTCAACTCCCGCGGAAGCGTGACGTTTACGTCACTCTGCTTCCTGTTCACAGAGTTCAGTTCAACGCTGAACTTGTTGCCTTCGTATGTGGATTGGCCCCGGCCATAGCCGGTCATGCTGCGCATAAGTCGATAATGCTAATGACGAACGGATGCTGACGATTGCGAGGTTGCTTCCGGTGCGTCGTGAATTCCTTTGGTCCTGAAAACTACTCCTGGTTGTTTTTCAGCAGATGTTCCGCTGCCTGTGCCACATCCTTGTCACCACGCCCTGAGAGGTTCGCGAGGACGATCTGATCGGGAGACATCGTGGGCGCCACCTTCAGGACATGAGCGATCGCATGCGAGGACTCGAGCGCCGGGATGATCCCTTCCACACGAGAGAGACGCTGGAAGGCGGAGAGCGCTTCGTCGTCCGTGGCGAAATCGTATTCGACGCGTCCCTGGTCACGCAGGTACGCATGCTCTGGCCCGATGGCAGCGTAGTCTAAGCCTGCAGAGATTGAATGCGTCAGTTGGATCTGACCATCAGCATCAGCGAGCAGATATGTCTTGGTCCCTTGCAGGACTCCCAGCTTTCCACCCTGGAAGCGCGCAGCGTGGTCGCCGTCGCGAATGCCGCGTCCACCCGCCTCCACGCCAACCATGCGGACATCCTTGTCATTCAGGAAAGGCCAGAAGAGTCCGATCGCATTGCTTCCACCGCCAACGCACGCCACGAGTAAGTCGGGAAGACGCTCTTCCCGCTCGAGAATCTGACGGCGCGCCTCATCACCGATTACCCGGTGGAAGTCGCGTACCATCATCGGGTACGGATGCGAGCCGAGAGCCGAGCCGAGGATGTAATGTGTGGTGCGCACATTGGTGACCCAATCGCGCATTGCCTCATTGATCGCCTCCTTCAGCGTCGCCTGTCCTGCCGTCACACCGACGACCTTCGCTCCGAGAAAGCGCATACGGGAGACATTCAGTGCCTGGCGCTCCATATCCACAGCGCCCATATAAATCACGCACTCGAGTCCCGCCCTGGCGCAGACCGTAGCCGTGGCCACACCATGCTGCCCGGCGCCGGTTTCTGCGATGATCCGCTTCTTTCCCATCCGCTGGGCGAGGAGGATCTGGCCGATTGCATTATTGATTTTGTGAGCGCCGGTGTGGAGGAGGTCCTCACGCTTCAGGTAGATCTTTGCACCGCCGAGTTCCCGAGTCAGCCGTTCGGCAAAATAGAGTGGGGTGGGACGTCCGGCGTAATTCTGAAGCAAATCCGCCAGATCGCGCTGGAACACGGGATCATTCCTTACCTTGAGATACTCCTGGGTGAGGTCCTGGAGCGCAGTCATCAGCGTCTCAGGAACAAACATGCCGCCGTAAGGGCCGAAATGTCCGTGCTGATCGGGCAAGGATGCGAGATCGATCATAATAGAAAAAGAGTAAGCACCCTAGGGGGGCGGGAGGAGTCGTGCAAAAGATTTCCGCAAACGGGGAGAGGCGCACCGCATTTACCCAAAACGTGAGCGTGACACCCGCTTGGTAGATTCACTTGCCATCCCGCCCTACGAGGGGCGTATCTCAGTTTCTTGTAAAAAGAAGCCGGATGATATAATCCTCCGCTCCAAGCACAAAAGTGGCAGCGGCGTCCCGCCGCTGTGGAGCGGCGTCGCTCCCCGGGAGGAGTAAAGGACCAGGCGAGCGGCAGAAACCACCAATGGAGATGGAAAATGGATCAGCCAACCGGCGCAATCTATCAGCGGAGAGAGAAAACCGCTAAAGCGACATCGGAATTCCATCTTCCGAGCGGGAAAAA
>CBINJX010000926.1:0-2655 GCA_966251085.1 uncultured Verrucomicrobiales bacterium | reverse complement strand
ATCTGGTCCCTCGTCCTGCAGACGGGGAGATTGGCTTCGGTCCGCAGCACGGCACTCTTACTCCCACCGAGAATCCTCTCACCTGGATCTACACGCCTGGACTTCATAGCGACGTGCCTGACCGCTTCACCTTCCGATCGCAAGATCCGGAAGGACTGTACTCGGATGCGATTGTGGCGATCCACATCCAACCTCGTGATAACCCAGTAGCCATTCCTCTAACGATCCGGTTATCCGAAGATACCAGCGAACAAATCACGCTCAACGGTTCCGGTGCTGACGACACCACCATCCGCTTCGAAATTGGTGACGGGCAGGGTGGGGGAACTGCTCCTGCCAACGGCTCGCTTTCGGGCGAAATCCCAGATCTTCTTTACACTCCCAGTGCCAACTTCTTCGGTCCGGATAATTTCCGCTACGTCGCAATCGATAGCTTTGGGCAACGTTCCATGCCCGCGGAGGTGGCGATCGAAGTGCTTCCGGTTAACGATGCACCGGTCGCCGAAGCTCAAACCGTTACCACGGGCGAAGATTCGCCGGTGGAGATTCACTTCCATGCGACGGACGTGGAGAGCGATTCTATCACCTATCTGGAGCCTACTGCTCCTGCACACGGTACACTCGAGCGGATTGGACCAGGGCATTACCGTTACCATCCAGCGCCGAATTTCCACGGCACCGATACTTTCGCGTATGTAGCCAATGACGGCACCGCAGATTCGCATCCTGCGGCGGTGATGATCCATGTTCAGCCGGTCAACGATGCGCCGGAAGCGCACGCACAAGGGCTCTCCACCCGGGAGGACACCCCGCTTTCGATTGTGCTATCTGGCAGGGATGTCGATGGGGATACGCTCGCGATTCTGGATCCGACTACCCCGCAGCACGGTACGCTCACGCGTGACCCGAACAACCCGGCGCGTTTCACTTACATTCCTCACACAAATTTCCACGGCTCGGACTCGTTCACTTTTACAGTCCGCGACAGTGCCCTCACCTCGGCACCTGCTCTTGTCGCTATCGAGGTCGACTCGGTCAATGACGCGCCGGTGGCACTCGATTTAACCCAACAAACAGCCGAAGATACGGCTGTAGAAATCACGTTGCCTGCGACTGATCCCGATGGCGATGCGCTTCGTTTCGAGATCCTCAGCGGGCCGACTCGTGGTACCCTTACCGAGACAACTTCTCCGAGTGTCGTTCGTTATCTGCCCGCTGCAAACTTCCACGGTCAGGACAGCTTTGTTTTTCGGGTAGTTGATACGGTCGGTGTGACTTCTGAAGCCACGGTAGCAATCACAGTCACTCCCGTGAATGATGCGCCGGTCGTTCAGACCCGAGTAATCTCGGTTCTGGAGGACAGCTCTGCAGCTATCACCTTGGGCGGAGAGGATATCGATGGGGATGCTCTTACCTTCAGGATCACCACGCAGCCTCAGCACGGACAGCTTACTGGAACCGGAGCGGATTTCGTTTATATTCCGTCTCCAAACTATAGTGGCTCGGACAGTTTCCTTTATGTAGCCAATGACGGGAAGACCGAGTCAACGCGGGCTGAGGTGTTGATTTCCGTGCAGCCGGTGAACGACAGGCCGGTGGCGCTCCCGGAGAGTATCGAGTTAGACGAGGATTCCACCGTGGCGATCACCTTGCGCGGCAGTGACGAGGAAGGTGCTGCGCTGAGCTTCCGAGTCGTTGCCCCTCCGGCCAAGGGAACGCTTACCGGCAACGCTCCCAATCTCGTTTATACTCCAAACGAAAATCAGATTGGCACTGACGAGTTCAGCTTCGTGGTGCGCGATGATGAAGGTGATTCCGCCGTAGCGGTGGTCTCACTCAACATTCGCCCGGTAAATGACTCGCCGACGGCCAATAGCCTTACGTTTCAGACTGCGGAAAACGTTTCGGTTGCCGTTCCGCTGTCCGCCCAGGATCCCGATGGCGACACGCTGACATTTGCCGTCACAAAGCCACCGAAGTACGGCACAATTTCAGGGACGGCTCCGAACCTTACTTATGAACCGAGGGCAGGGTACTTTGGTGTCGATCAGTTCGAGTATTCAGCGAGCGATCCGAGTAATGCGACTGCTCATGCGACGGTGACGATCACCATCGGAGCGGATGCCAGAGGTCGGACATTTACGACATCAGCAGACTTTGAGGAGGGCTGGCTGGTAGGGGCATCTACAGATCCGGCTGATCAGCTGCAAACTTCGTCGGAACTCAGGAACTTCGACGTGCTCTGGATTCCGAAGTCTTCAGCAAATACCGTCTGTTGTCTCGATACGGAAACGGGCCGCGTGCTGAGCGAGTATCGCACAGCGCCGAATGCGGCGAAACTTGGCTATCCCTCACGCGTTGCTATCGACGCCAGAGGCGATGTCTGGATCGGAGATCTCCATGCCGGAGGTCTGGTCAAGATCACTTCGTCCCAAAGCGGCCGCTGGGTGGATCGCAATAATAACGGTCGCCTCGATACCTCGACAGGTCAGGGGGACGTTCGTCCATGGACGGGTGAAGCGACCGATACTGGCGCAGGTGCTGAGGATGAGTTGATCCTTCTTCGTGTAGAGACCGGGCTCTCTGGCGTGCGTGCGGTGACGGTCGATCGCAATGGTGATGTCTGGGTGAGTGGAACTGGAAAAAACGATCCGT
>CBINJX010000925.1:0-2662 GCA_966251085.1 uncultured Verrucomicrobiales bacterium | reverse complement strand
ATTACTTTCTTCACCATCTTCACGCGCCCCGCCCGTTAGTTGCTCCTCTGAAAGTAGAATTGCCGCATTTCCCGTAAGTGACTGTGGAGGAGGAAAAAGCGTGGTGGATCGCGATTTCCGAGGCGGAGGCGGGGACAAGGGAGGTTGGCGGATGGGCGAGCAGAGCGCGATGGGTTCCTGCTCATCGCGCAGCGATCCAATCTTTTCCCAATGCACGTCCCTCATTGGCGAACGCGCATTGGGAAAAGAAGTGGCGCTGCGCGCGTATGTTTTGCCATCGCGCTCGGAGATCGCGATCCACCAGGCGCTCTTTCTTTACCGCCTCTTCACCCGCACGCGGGTGGGTTGCTTCTCTGAAAGTAAAATTAGCGATTGATAGTAAGAGGATCGCTGTCAGGAGAGCACGATCTGCAGTCTTTACACATCTCCCGCTGGTGAGTGCGAGGGGAGCGCTTGCGCTCCTCGTTGGAGGACAAGACTTGGGTCGAGAACACAGTGCGTGATCTTCCATGCGCACTTTCTTCACCCCCCTCCGGAGAGCGTCACCCATCGAGCCCACTCAATGTCCCCTGCCCTGATGCAAACCGGTCTGTCTCCAGTCCGAGATGCTGCAGGCACGAGACGAACAGGTTCGCCAGCGGTGGTACGGCGCCTTCCTTGAAGCTCAGGTGCTGGCCGTGTTTGAAACGGCCGCCGGCGAAGACGATCGGCAGGTTCGTGTTGTTATGGCTCGAGGCGTTCCCGAGATTGGAACCGAGAAGGATCGCGGTCTGGTCGAGCAGCGTGTTACCGCCTTCCTGTACTCCTTTCAGTTTTCCAAGAAACTCGGCGAAGAGCTTCATCTCCTCGCGCTCGATAATCGCCAGCTTCTCGATCTTCTGCGGGTCGCGTCCGTGATGGCTCAGGTTGTGCCAGCCGTCATCAATCCCTGCCAGAGACACCACCTCATTCCCACCGGCTCCGAGGAAGGTGACAAGGCGCGTTGAATCGGTGCGAAGAGCGAGGAAGATCAGATCGTACATCAACCGCATCCGCCCGACAAAATCGGCGCGGTCTTCGATGTCCGTCGGTTTCTTTTCCTCCACCTTTGGCTTCGGCTTTTGCGTCCACTCCTCCGCAGCGACCATGCGCTTTTCGAGATCGCGGACGCTGCTGAGGTATTGATCAAGCATCTCGTGATCCTCGCGACCGATGCGACGCTCAACCTGTTTTACTTCATCCAGCACGAGATCCAGCACACTCCGACCATCCTGGATTCGCCGCACCTGCGCCGCCTTTTCCGCGGCCGATCCTTCAAGGAAAAGTTTCTCGAACAGCTTTGACGGCTTTGATTCGGCAGGAATCTGCACCCCTGCCCGTGTGAATGAGAGGCTGTTGTAATTTGCGGAAAGCGTGAGTGACTGGAAACGCGTCAAATGCCCGATGCGCTCCGCTGCGTACTGATCCACCGAGATCGTGTTCCGGAAGCTCGGCGCGCCCGGGTGCGCTGCCGCCGTGAGAAAACTCTGCTCAGCTGCATGCCCGCCGTCGACGTCGGGATGCATCAATCCAGAGATCACCGTGAAGCGATCCCGATGCACCTGCAGCGGCTCCAGGTACGGTGTGACTTCGTAGTCAAAACCACTCTTCTGCGGGAACAGCAGCGGCGTATGAAATCCCAGCGGCGAGCAGATCGCGACCATTCGGCGGATGCCATCCGCACCACCGGCGGCGTTTGCAGCTGCAGCAACGGAGCGTGGCAGCAGGCTCTGGAGAACCGGCAGGCTCAAGGCGACACAGGAGTTGCGAAGGAACGTCCGCCGGCTGAGGTTTGCTGGGGATTGCATATCGTTGATCGTCTGAGCGTGCATATCAGGGGCGCAGGAAGAATTCGCTCGCCACTACTTCTCGTATCATCGTCCGGAGGCCATAGTTCTTAGCCCGGCTGGCAGCGACTACCGCATCCACGGCATCGGCTTCCATCACGCCGACACGCCGGCCGCAGCCATAGATCATGAGCTTTTGAGCCACAGCGCGCGCGATTCGCTCGGGGTCCTTGCCAAGCCACTCCCTGAACTCACGGTAGTTCTGGAAGGCCAAGCCATCCGGAGTCTCGCCTGTAGAATCCACTGGCAGACCGAGTTTGTACGACCGGCGTTCCACCTTTTCGCCCTCGCCAAGGGAGCGGTATTTCGTGCGATGGGTGCCGATCGGATCAAACTCCTCGAGGGCGAACCCGACCGGATCGATCCGTGCATGGCAGCGTGCGCACGATGCATCCTCCGTGTGTTTAGAAATCTGCTCGCGCAGCGACGTGGCCCCGCGGATATCTGGCTCCACCGCAGGCACTCCCGGCGGCGGCGGCGGAACTGGCTGACCTAACAAGCGGTCCAGAACCCACACCCCGCGCAGCACGGGCGAAGTCGTGGTGCCATTGGCGGTCACCTTCATCACACTGGCCTGTGTCAGCACTCCACCGCGAATGCTCTCCTCGGGAAGTTTCACCACCCGCATCTTTTCGTGTCCCATGACACCCGGGATGCCGTAATGGGCGGCGAGGCTCTGGTTGAGAACCGCGAACTCCGATTTCACGAAGTTCGAAACGCTCAGATCGTTCTCCAGGAGATGCTGGAAGAAGCCATGCGACTCCCGGACCATGGATCTTTCCAGCAACTCGTCGAAC
>CBINJX010000924.1:0-2665 GCA_966251085.1 uncultured Verrucomicrobiales bacterium | reverse complement strand
GCGGAAAACCTCGCCGGCGAGGATCATCGGGACACCGGCTTCCCTGGCAGCATCCAGCGCCAGATGGAATCCCTTCTCAGGGCAGATCCTCCCCAGCGCGAGCGCGCCCCTGCGTGAGGAGCTTCCTGTGGCGAAGTCCTCGACTGCGACACCGTTGTGAATGGCGGGGAGCAACTCGGCATCTGGCGGGCAAGTGCGCTGCTGCGCCTCCGAGACGCAGTGGATGTGAACGTTCAGCGGACGGTGGTGGAAGATCTCCGGCGGATACCATGCCGCTGGCAAATGAAGAGTCGCAAGGATCGGCACCTCCGTGAAGCGCGGCAGGTATTGGTAAAAATCGACGCCGTGCAGATGGATCAGATCCACGGGCCAATGCCGGAGCGCTTGTTCGGTCGTGCGCCTGTGACGCTCGTGGATGGCGGCGAATTTTGCCGGATCCAGAACTCCTCGTGGCGCCGGTGTCGGGAGCAGCGTGCCCTCGACCCGCGATCCTTCGCAGGCTACGACCAGCGATCGATGACCTCGCTCCACCAGGGCCCGGTCGAGCTGAGTCAGCACCTGTTCCGCACCGCCGACAGCATCTCCTCCTACTGGGGCCGCGGGATAGGCGACGCTGAGGAGAGTCAACTTCACAGGCACACCTCCACCGCTGCCTCGGACCCCGCTCTCAGCGCAAGCTCGCACCAGAGATCTGCCGTCATTCCCCACGCGAAATGTTCATAGAAGAGTTTCCCATCATGCGGCGGCCGAGTGAAATCGTATGTCGGCGCAACCCGGAACCGCTCCCTCTCGGTGGAGAAATAACGAAGCGTCGCCGTCTGGGTCCGGTGACATGTCAACATCCGTCGCTTCAGGTCTTGCTCTTTTGCCGACAGCTCCACAGTCCACACCTTGCTGCTGTCGCTCGGAATGTTCCCGGGCATGAATTCACCCGTTTGAATTCTTCCCTCTCGGATATGGTAAGAGGTCATCTCGATCACCACCGGAGCCGGAACTCCTGCCCGATGGCAAAGGGCGACGGCGCTGTGAACCGCAAAGGCTGTCGAGTCGTGGTCCGGATGCCCTCCTTCATAAGGATGTGTGATCACCACGTCGGGCTGCAGGTTCCGCAGCAGGGCGGTTAAGGAGTGGGTGAGTTCGGGAAGGCGAAACGCTGTCTCCTGGTCGCCGAAGTCGAGTCCGTGCACCCGCAGAAATGGCACCCTGGCCAGTGCAAGCGCGGCAAAGGCCTCCGCTTTGCGAGCCGCTTTGTAGGCCTCACGGCTCGGGAGACCTGCCGCCGCTGCATCGAGTGAATTCTTTGGCGCTCCATCGGTCACGTACACGACGTGGCACTCCTGCCAGTATGGCAGCCGTCCCCCAACGCCGACCACTTCATCGTCCGGATGCGCCGCGATTACCGCCACTCTTTGAGCAGGGCGTTTTCTCCGGCTCGCTCTGCCATCGGTGCAAAGGCCTCCAAGGATCTCGTCGTGCAGCAGCATACATTAAGAGGTTCGCTGCCCGTGGAGGAGATCGAGGGTCGGGGGCATGGATGCCCACCCGTTGAAGGAATCACTGAGAGGGAGTTCAGGAGGGTTGTGTAGTGTAGGTGAGAACTCCTCCGTATCAGGAAAGGTTCTCCCTTAATCTTACTCGTAATCGTAATCTTACTCTTCCGAACAGCTCCCCGGGAGAAGGAGAGTCGGAGTAAGATGATGATTAACTGAATTTACGCGCCGCTGCGGCGCGTCAGAGTGGGGCGGACGTCCTCGTCCGCTCGGAGGGAACGTGGAGACCAGAGGGCGTGATCCTCATCTGCTGCGGATCAGTAGCGCGCCAGCGCCTGGAGCTTGCGAGAGGGGAAGTGCTGCGGCCAGCCTGGCGGAGTTTACAGGGCGAGGGTGTTTGGAGAGCATAAAAGCTACGGAGCTCCACTCAGTCGGACTGCAAGTCCGACCCACTTTGACGCACCTCCTTTTGTTCTCGCGTAACTTCAGTGATTAAGAGCATTCCCTGAGCCCTGCGCTACGCTCCAGGAGTCGGCTGAACGGAAAACTTCAATACGCAAAAACCGAGATCATAGAGGCGCATCCCGTCCTGTTCTCCCGCTTCCAATCCCGGCCGAAACCCATAGATGCGCAGACGGGCGTCCTGCCCAGGCCGGGCAAAGATGAGGCCCGCCAGTTCCAGGACACGCAAATGTTTGGCCACATTATCCGGATCTGCCTTCAGCCTCCGCGCCAGGTCGATCCCGGCGACCGGTTTGCCTTCGCTCAGGATCTCCAGAATGCCCCAGCGGATCGGATTCCCCATGGCACGGGTCGCCCGGACAGGATTGATCTTCGGCGGGTTTTTGCGTCGTGACGCTGCACTGTCCGCCTGATCGTCTGCACCGGAAGATGCTGTGGGAGAAGCGGGGCTGTCCAAGGGCGCAACGATGCACCGCTGGTGGTGCATAGTCGAGAGCGACCAACGAGCGGGGCGCATGAAGGCGGGAAGGAAGTACTCAGTACTCAGTACTCAGTACTCAGAAGTCAGTAAGCTGCCCCAGTATCGGCACACTCACCCGTTTCGATCTGCCGGTGCGCGGCTCTCAACTCGACACTCTCAACTATTTACTTTCAGAGGAGCAACCAACGAGCGGAGCGCGTGAAGGCATAAAGAAAGTGCGTGTGGTGGATCG
>CBINJX010000923.1:0-2665 GCA_966251085.1 uncultured Verrucomicrobiales bacterium | reverse complement strand
AGCGCAGCGCCGAAGCTTACGGAGAAGAGCCAGAAGGAGTCCGGCCGGAGCGCCGACATCGGATGTCCAGCAAGCGCAAAGAACGCTCCGTTGTTTGCCGTAGTGAACAACGCCGGTCGCGCCGATGCGAGGGCACTCTTTTTTCCAAGGAACGCGGCTGCCGTAAAGAGCAGCCAATAGCCCGACAGGAAGGCAATCGCCACCATCGGGATGGTATTTGCCATGGGAATGGCTCCGGTGTGCTCCACCACATCGTTCCACCCCGCCAGATGATTCCACCTCCAGAAGGCATAGCTCCCGTAGGTCCCCACAATGCTGAACCATCCTAGGGCCGTCCAGCGATGGCGCACGAGGAAGAAGACCGCGCTCGCGGTGAGCAGCATCGCGGAGAAGAGAGAAAAGATGCCGATCGGATTGATCGCCGAGGTGTAGTACGCCAGCAGAATCGCGAGCATGCCGACCGTCTGCGACTGACGCCGGTCTGCCCATGCGATGAATCCGCCCGCGAGCCCCAGCAGTAGGATGCCGCCAATGATCGGACTCTCGATCACCCGCAGCCGCTCGACATAGTGCGCCGCGTAAGTCGCGTAATAAATCGTCGCCGCCCCGCCTGCCATCAGCACCCGCGCATAATTCCGCATCGTCTCCTTCCCGCGCTCCAGCCACGCGCCGATCCCTCCCAGTAGCGCTCCCGCGAAGTAAAGAAGCGTCAGCTTTCCACCCGCTCCGAGGTCCGAGACGATATGTTGCCAGGCATAATTCCCGAGAAAGACGAGTCCGGTGATGAGGATGACGATCCCAATCCGGGCCAGCCAGACGGTTCCAAATGCCAGCTCCCAGGTATCACCTGCCTCGGCGGAAGCCGGAGCCGGAACTGGAGCCAGAGGTTTCTTGGGCAAAGGCGAAACCTGATGCACCCCGCTCACCTCAGACGCCTCCACCTGGGTGACCTGCGACTGATCACTGGTTACTGACTTACTGATTATTTCCTCCCGAGGCGGCAAGGGCGGGGGAGCAGCAGACTGGGGTGATGCCTCTTTCGCAGCAGGCGCTTGCTCACTCAAACGTCGCCCCAAGTTCTCGATCCGGCGATCCAGATCCGAGACAAACCGATGCAAGCGCGCCTGATCCTGCTGGATGGCATCAAAATCAAGACGGAGCGCGGAATTCATATCGGCGCATCCTGTCGCACCGAACCGCAAAACAGTTAATCGATAAGTTTGAGGGGATTATTGATTCCATCAATGGAGGCGCTGCTTTCGTCCTCCATCGAGGAGCGCAAACGCCCCCTCATTCACCAGCGATGGATTGAGTGCGAATGACGAATGACGAATGACGAATGCGTTCGGTCATTGAGGCTTCGAACTTCCTTCGTCCTTCGTCATTCGAACTTCGCCATTCCCCTCACGGGGCAGGCGCCGGTCCTTCTCCAATCGGCGGCAGCGCCTTCTCAGGCACGGTTCGCGCCCAATAATTCAGCGCGGGAGTAAACTCACCACTGACATAGTGCGGAGCCCCTTCGAGCTGTTGTTTCGTGGCATTGAGAACCAGTTCCGGTGCTCCCGCGTTATCCTTGCGCAGCTGGAATGCATTGAATGGCACCGCCACATCCCGGTCACCGATTCCGAGGAATCCTCCGACGCCAACAATGACGAAAGCGATTTCGCCGGTCGCTGTATTGAATACGATTTCCTCCACCGATCCGATATCCTCGCCACCCGAGCCTTTCACTTCCTCCTCATTGAGCTGTGAGGAAAGAACAATTCCCGGCATCGCTTCCGGCGCTTCGGCCTTCGGACTTTGCAATCCGAAGAAGCTGTAAGTCTGCTCGAGCCATTGAGATTCCGTCATCTCGGCGAGTTTGGTCTTTTCGAACCGAGGAGCCTTCTCGAGCTTTGCCTTGTCGATATTCACCACCAGATCGAACTCCCCGGCGGCTTTTTTCTCCACTTTCACGGCTTCCCATGGAACGGCGACATCCGTGTCACCGATTCCGAGGAATCCTCCGACACCCACGGAAAGGAAGCGGATCCTGCCGGTGGAGGCATCCACCGCGACCTCCTCGACAGAACCGATCTCTTCGCCCGCCTGGTTCCGGACTGAGTGTTCGTTCAGATTAACCCCCAGCACCAGATTGGCATCTACCTGGGCCTGTGTCTGTGTGCCGGCTCCTGCTGTCCCTGCCGGAGCCTGGCCCTGCTCCTGTGGAGGCGCAGCCGGAGCTGGCGGCTGAGTCTGCTCCTGAGGTGGCGCAGGTGCCGGCTCGGGAACTGCCTCCCGGGCAGATAGAGAGAACGTCAGGGCGGGAAGAAGGGTGCAGGCCGCTGCACCGAGTACAAATTTTCGGGCTTTCATGGATACCTCCTGATTCCAAAGAGGTATCGACTCGGGTCTGAACGGCGCGCCGGTTGCGCTCTGCGACTGCAGATTCTCCTCGAGTGAGGTGAGGAAAACACGTGTTTGCATTCAGAAGCGCTCATCCACAAGGTCGGGAAAGGGCGCTTCCGAGCCCTGAAAAACCCCAAGTTATACCTGGGGCACAATTAGTTGTACCTGAGATACAACTGAGTTCACCTCCAGGTATAACTCACTCACCCCTGGGGTGAACTTAGTTATGTCCCGGGTACAACTAGTTCTACTCCAGGGTGAACTCAGTTCTAGTCCG
>CBINJX010000922.1:0-2666 GCA_966251085.1 uncultured Verrucomicrobiales bacterium | reverse complement strand
TCTTCTGTTTGGCCTTTTTTCTCGAAGAGCCGCTTCGGCGCCATGGTATTCCTTTCGTCGGTTTCCTGAGCCGAGTTGCTCTCGTCTATTGGACTTTCTCAGCCCTATATTCCGTCGGCCGATCCATCTCTCTTCTCCGAAAACTTTCAGCATCGGATGTTTCTGCCCGGCGTTTCGTTCGGATGACCGCTATCGAGTCCAGTGTCGCGGCTGTGCTTGTCAGTCTCGTGCTCATCCTGCTGTACGTCCGCACCTGAAGAACGTGTACTCCAAAAAACTGGATCTCTAACCTATGCAAATCCGATCAATTGGCCCCCTTCTACTCCTGTTTGCATGCTCCGTTTCCGCCGCTGATTCCACAGCCTTTCAACTTCACGCCGTCGCGGAAAAACCGAGCGCGACGACCGTTCAGTACACCCAGCAACTCCGTGACGGAAGAAAGGAGATGCTCCATCTGGAAATGGCCGTCCTGATGGATGGCAGTGCGGTCAAGTCCGCCAAAGTGGAGCCTGGTCAGGACGGAAAACCGCAGGTTCTGATCACGTTCACAGAAGAGGGAAAGAAGCAGTTTGCCGAGGCCACAACGAAGTACGTCGGGAAGCGCATTGCGATCCTGCTCGACGGAAAGCTTGAGACTGCACCCACTGTCAATGAGCCGATCCTGGGTGGAAGTGCGGTGATTACAGGCAACTACACCGAAGGAGAAGCGGCATCGCTTGCCAAACGTCTCAACGGCGACGCGAGCAAATAGCCTAATGTGTAGAGGCGGCTCTCTGCCGAGGTTTACGAGGCAGGTGCCGCCTCCATCTTTGTGGCCGGGCGCAGGTGGAGGGGTGGAGTGGAGCCAAAGCCACCGCCCACCGCCTTTGCCCACACCGGAGATTTGAGGCGGTACCTGCCTCGCTTGAAGCTCGGCAGAGAGCCGCCTCTACACAGAGGTTAGATCTCCGCTAGCCCTACCTTCACCGCGCACGCTTTGTAGGATGGCTGGCGTGAATACGGGTCAAAGGCGGGAAACGTGAGCTGGTTGGTCTCCGCAAAATGCATTGGCAGGAAAACCTGTCCCGGCTGGACCGTCTCCGTGAGGCACGCGAGAGCGGTGAGGCGTCCCCGGCGGGATGCGACCTGAACGAGAGCGCCTGCAGTGATTCCGTGCTGCGTGGCATCGGCGGGATTGATCTCCACGTAGATCTGGGCGGGGGAGAGTTTGCGGAGTACGTCGGATTTTCCGGTGCGTGTCTGCGTGTGCCACTGGGAGGAGCTGCCACGGCCGGTAAGCAGAACGAAAGGATATTCGGCATCCGGTTGTTCAGGAGCGATTCGCGGCTCTTCGAAGATGAAACGCGCTTTGCGGTCCGGGGTGAAGAACTGGCCGTCCTCAAACAATCTCCGTTCCTGGGCCGGTTCACCCGCGGTCGCGGCGGTTTCAGTCCACGGCCATTGCACACCACCCGCGGAGTCGATCATCGCATAGTCTCGAACACCGGTGATGTCGCAGGGTTGTCCGCGTGAGAGCTCCTTGAGAATACCGAAAACCGCCTCGGGCGAGGTCCAGCGCGAGAACATGTCGCCACATCCCCAATACTGCGCAATCAGGCGGAAGATGTTGAAATCCGATAACGCCTCACCGGGTGCGCGCGACACGCGTTTAATCAAGCCGATCCGGCGCTCGGAGTTGATGAACGTCCCTTCCTTCTCACCCCATCCCGCGGCGGGAAGTACGAGATCTGCAGCCTGCGCAGTCTCAGTGGTGCCGTACATGTCCTGCACCACGAGGAAATCCAACTTCTTCGTCAGCTCACGGAAACGGCTCTGGTTGATCCACGAATGAGCCGAGTTCGTGGCGATCACCCAGAGGCCTTTGATCTTCCCGGTCTCGATCCCTTCCACGATCTGGTCGTACGCCATCGAGTACTGCTGCGGGATGCGCTCTTCCGGAATGCCAAGAGTGTTGGCCACCTTTGTCCGGTGCTGCGGATTCTTGAAGTCGTGCCCGCCTAGCAGATTCGTGGTGTTCGAGAACAGTCGCGATCCCATCGCGTTGCACTGTCCGGTGATGGAGTTTGCACCAGTGCCAGGGCGGCCGATGTTGCCAGTCATCAGGGCGAGGTTGATGATTGCCTGCGCAGTGCGGGTGGCTTCATGTCCCTGATTCACCCCCATGGTCCACCAGAAGGAGACACGTTTTCCGCGCGAGATCAGCTGCGCAAGGTGCCACAAGTCCTCCTCCGGGATACCGGTTTCAGACGAAACCCGTGTTGGTGTGAAATGGGCAACAAACTCGGCGAACTCTTTGTAACCAGTGGTGTGTTCGTTGATGAACTTCTTGTCCACCCAGCCGCTTGCCATCAGCAGATTTGCCACACCGTAGAGCAGCACGAGATCGCTCTTTGGACGAATCGCATAGTGATGCGTCGCTGCCATGGCGGTCTCTGTCTTGCGCGGGTCGATGACGATGATCTCCGGCCGATTATGATTCCGTAGGACGCGCTGCCACATGATCGGATGCGCGATGCAGAGGTTCGATCCGATCAGGACAATGACATCCGACTCCTCGAAATCGCCGTAGGTATAAGGAGGCGCATCAAAGCCGAACGACTCCTTGTATGCAGCAACGGAAGTAGCCATGCACTGGCGCGTATTGCCGTCACCATGCAGGATCCCCA
>CBINJX010000921.1:0-2678 GCA_966251085.1 uncultured Verrucomicrobiales bacterium | reverse complement strand
CTGGCAAAACACGGGTACTAAAAACAAAAGCCGCACTGGAGACCAGTGCGGCTTTGTTGTGAGGTAATCAGCTTTTTCTACGCTGAGGAGGTGCTTACAGGAGATGGTACAGCGTCTCCAGCGCGAGGACGCAGTAGCTGGTGACCAGCACCGGATCCTTCTCCATCCAGCGGGCGGTGTCATTTACCCAGGAGCCGTCGGCGTTCTGGGTGTTGACCAGCTTCAGCGCGAGATCCCGTGTCCAATCGATCTTCTTGCCCTCGGCTGTATCCAGCTTGTCCACGCCTGCAGAGGCGAGCGCTTTGGACATCAGATGGTAGTAATAGAAGAGGCCCTGACGTCCCATGCCCGGGTTTTCTTCGAGCGTGTAGTTGCTGCGCAGCCAGTCGAGCGCGGCAGTGACACGTGGATCGTCCTTCTTCATGTCTGCATAGATGAAGGAGAGCAGACCTGCGTAGGTCATCGTGCCATAGGAGCGGAGTGCCTTCGGGCCGTCGGCTGGATCCGCATTCGAGAAGCCCGGGTAGTAGATGAAACCGCCCTTGTCCTTCGGATCCTTGCTGCCGTCCGGGTTGTGGCTCGGGAGGTTCTGTGTGCGGGTGATGAAACCGATCGCGGCATCCCAGTCCAGATCCTTGCCCGCAGCGATTTCTACGTTCGGACGAGCATTCTTGTAGGTCCGGAGCGCCTCGAGAGCGACCACGGTATTGTCGAGGTCGGGGTGCTTGCGTTTCGGGCTCACACCAGTCGGACCGTAGCCGATGCCGCCGTTAAGGGCGGGATTTGCCATGTCGCTGGCTTGCTGTTCGACAATGAACTCACGAGCCTTCGTGATCAGCGGCTCGTCCTTCGGATCATTGTTGGCGAGGAGCGCCATCAGGCCGAGGGACGTATTGTACAGAGAGAGCCCCTTCGCGTAGATGCCACCGTCGGGCTTCGCGTGCTGGCGGATGAAATCGTGCCCCTTCTGGAGAAACTCGGGTTTATCCTTATATTGGCCGCTCGGGTCGCGATGGAAAGCGATCAGCGGCATCGCCGTCAGGGCAGGGTAGTCCTGATTCGACCAGGAGCCATTGGGCTTTTGCTGCTCTTTCAGGTAAGCCAGTCCCTTATCGATCGCCATCTTCACTTCATTCCGAAGTGATTCATCGGCATGATTCCTGGCAATCGGCTCAGCGCGCAGCTGAGTCGTCGCCAGTCCAAGTAGGGCTGTGAAAGAGAGGAGGAGGTTTAACTTCATTGAGGTTTTACTGCGGGTTTTTCTAGACGAATGGAGATCTGTACGGGCGTTTCGACGGGAGGGACGGCTTTTTCGTTCACCTCCCAGAGGGAGTCTTCCTCGGCCTTACGGGGATTATTGATGAGGGCCACCGGGTAGGTGAGCATCGCTGCGAAAGCCTGTTCCTGCTGAGCGAGGAACTTTCCATCGGCACCGAACATCGAGCCTGTATAGAGCCAAGGACCCCGATCGGCAGGCTTCTTGGTTTTGCTGTTGAAGACGAGATCCTCGACCGGAACTTCCTTTTCTACGCCTTCCTTCTGCCATTTCGCGGTGATGAAAATCCGATCGCCCTTCAATTCCGGAGCCGTCTTGAGGTATTCGCTCGTGATTTGCCCCGGAGGCTGCTGTTCCGGGCTCGGAGCATGAATTCCGGCTCCTTTGGCCCCGAGGAGAAGCATCGCTGTATGGACATCAGTCACCGGCACCTCCGTGACGAGCAGGATCTCGTGCGTGCTGCCTTGAGGTCCCACGAGCAGATACTCGAGCACCCCTTTGCTCATGTTAATTTTCCCTGGGAAGCTGATCGTATTCTTCTCCTTATCGATCCGGAGCTGTCCCAGGGTGTAAATCCCGGGGCTGACTTCCTTGATGACGCCGGGTTCCAGGGAACCCGGTTCCTGCGCACCGCTCAAGGCGGTGAATGCGACGAACGCAGAGACGAAGAGGTGGAGGGTATTGAGTCGTGAGAGGTTCATAGGCCGCGATGAATTTCGCACCTAAAGGGTACCTGCGGGCGTAAGCAGGGACAATGCGCAGGCGAAAACCTTTTGTATATTCCTGTAAAAACAGGTGGATACCCGCGCATTCACCCGCCTTTCAGTCCTCCTTGGGGGATATAGCTTATCCCCTCCATGGTCACAATCTGTCCGGCTCTTCCCCTACATGACGCCCCGCTTGGACGGCTCGACCTTGAGCGCGTAACGCTCCCGCCGTCGCACCAGCCGGCACGGAGCCCCGAAGATGTCGGTCAAATTGGCGGAGTTTAGCACAGATCTCCGCTCGCCAGCGGCTACCGTTTTCCCCTCCCGCAGCAGTAGCGCGTGGCTGAAGCACGGCATGATCTCCTCCACATGATGAGTCACCAGGATCAGCGCCGGCGCTCCGCGTTTACTTCCGAGTCGCTGGAGAAACCCGAGGAAATGCTCCCGCGCCACCGGGTCCAAACCCGCGCAAGGCTCATCCAGAATCAACAGGCGCGGATGCGCCATCAGGGCGCGACCGATTAGGATCCGCTGCCGTTCTCCTTGCGACAGCACCGCCCATGGCCGATCCGCGAGATACTCCGCCTCCACTTGGGCGAGGATTTTCTTTGCCTCCTCCCGATCCTCTTCGGTGGCGCGCCCCCAGAAATCGATCATCGCATACTTTCCGCTCACGACCGTCAGCAGGGCGGGTT
>CBINJX010000920.1:0-2680 GCA_966251085.1 uncultured Verrucomicrobiales bacterium | reverse complement strand
AGGATTTCGTGCGCGACTGCCTCCCTGAAGATGCGGTGGGAATGACCCAGAAGGATTTTCTGGACTATGTGGACTACAACGCGGATCGGCGACTGCAGGGAATCGGTCTCGCACCGCAGTCAAACGTGCGGGAGAACCCGTTCCCGTGGCTCGATGAGGTGATCTTCCTGCGCAAAGAGAAGAACTTCTTCGAGACTCGCGTAACGGAGTACCAGACGAGCGGCAGCGTTCAGAACGCGAGCGAAGACGACCTGATCTGAGTGTGAAAACAGAGGTAGGGTAAGGCTTGGTGCCGGGGGCGTGAAGAGCCTCATTTTCCACGCTGCTTTTCCTTTCCTTCCTGTCCTTTCCCTGCTTCCTTGCCCGCCCTTTTTTCGCGCCCACCATCATCTGCTATGCAGGTGAGTGCCGGACACGCTGTCGAATCCCGATGGCCCGGCTCTCAACCCTCAACTCTCAACTCTCAACTTTCTTCGCATGAGCACGATCGACCTTCCGAACATGAACGACACGACCGAGTCTGCGGGATTCCCGCAGGTGATTCGGCGGGAGGTATCCCATGTCCCGTCTGATAAACCACGCGTCGTGCCGTGGCTTGGACACAAGATCGAACAAGCCGTGCAGGCGGCCTGCGCTGCCGTCGGGGTGGAGGAGAGTGTTGGGCGTCAGGTGCGTGCGGAGGTGGAGTTTCGGCTCAAGCGGGAGCGTTCGCTGTTTATTCACGTCGAGCAGCTGCAGGATCTCGTTGAGGAGACGCTGATCGAACTCGGTCAGAGCCGGGTGGCGCTGGCATATGCCAAGTACCGTGCCCGCCGTGCTGCTCTCCGTGAGACCGAGCAGGAGAAGGCTCCGGTGAGCGAGGAGCAGATGGAGTTGGCGCCGCGAGAACTGCTCTCCGACATCCGTGCACGTGTTTCCTTCGCTAATATCGGACTGCAACTCACCCTTTCCGAGGCAGAGCTGATCGACCGTCTTCTCCGCAGTGCATCCATGGCGCTCTCGCCGGAGGAGCAGAGGGACACGATCATCCTCAACGCGAAGAGTCTGCTCGATCTCGACGCGGATGCTCGTCTCTTTGCGGGGCGCATTCTCCTCACGTATATCTACGAGGAGACGCTGCCTTGGAGAATGTCCGATGGCATCGAGACGCTGAAGGAAGCGCACCGGAAGGCGTTTCTGGATTACATCCCACGGGGCATTTCGCTGGGACGCCTGGATGCGCGTCTTGCGGAGTTCGATCTGAACAAGTTGTCCGAGGCGCTCGATCCGTATGCGGATCTGCAGTTCGACTTCATGGGCATCCAGACGCTGTACGATCGTTACCTGATTCACGCCAGGAATCCGGAGACCGGCCGCAAGCAGCGCATCGAGGCGCCGCAGATCTTCTGGCTGCGTGTGGCGATGGGGCTTTCCCTGCTCGAGACGGATCGCGAGGAGCGTGCCCGTGAGTTCTACGGGATCTACAAGACGCGCCGTGCGTGCTCTTCCACCCCAACGCTGTTCAACTCTGGCACGCAGCGTCCGCAGCTTTCATCCTGCTATCTGCTCTATTGCGGAGACTCGATCGAGGATATCACCGAGGTCTGGACCCGTTTCTCCCACCTCTCGAAGTGGGCAGGCGGACTCGGCTGTTCGTGGACTGCAGTCCGTGGCACTGGTGCGCACATCCATGGTACGAACGGTGAGTCGAGCGGTGTGGTGCCATTCCTCAAGGTTTCCAATGACATCGCAATCGCGGTGAATCAGGGCGGCAAACGCCCAGGGGCGCTCTGCAGTTATTTGGAGCTTTGGCATGCGGATATCGAGGACTTCCTCGATCTCCGGAAGGAGACGGGCGACGAGCGTCGACGCACGCATAACATGAACACGGCGCACTGGATTCCGGACCTGTTCATGAAGCGGCTCAAGGCGATCTCCGAAGGTACTCTGCCAAAGGACGCGACGTGGACGCTTTTCCGCACGAATGAAGTCGCCGATCTGCCGGAACTTCACGGCAGCGCCTTTGAGCAGCGCTATCTGGAATACGAGCATCAGGCAGAGGAGGGGAAGATTTGGAGCCGGAAGATTCGTATCCTGGCGCTCTGGAAGAAGATGATCGAGATGCTCTTCGAGACGGGGCATCCGTGGATGACGTGGAAAGATCCCGCGAACGTCCGCTCGCCTCAGGATCATGTGGGTGTAATCCACAACTCGAACCTCTGCACCGAGATCACGCTCAACACGAGCATGGATGAGGTGGCGGTCTGCAACCTGGCATCAATCAACATTCCGAACCATCTCCGTGAGGATGGCTCGATCAATCATCCGAAACTGAAGGAGACTGTCACTACGGTGATGCGGATGCTCGATAACGTTATCGACATCAACTTCTACCCGGTGGAAGCGGCTGCCCGCGCAAACCTACGCCATCGGCCAGTGGGACTCGGCGTGATGGGGCTGCAGGATGCTCTTTATCAGAAGGCCATTCCGTTCGACTCTCCCGAGGCCGTCGATTTCAATGACGAGATCATCGAAGCGATCGCATACTATGCCTATCAGGCCAGTTCTGATCTCGCAGCGGAGCGTGGCGCTTATCAGACATTCAAGGGCTCGAAGTGGGATCGTGGCCTTCTGCCGCTCGACACACTCGACCTGCTGGAGCGTGAGCGTGGTGTCGCGCTGAAGGTGGACCGGAATAGCC
>CBINJX010000919.1:0-2681 GCA_966251085.1 uncultured Verrucomicrobiales bacterium | reverse complement strand
TGTGATCGCCGCGGCAAAATTCTCATAAGAGACAGGTTTCTGGACGTAGTTGTTGCATCCGAGCGCGTAGCACCGCTCGACTTCCCGCGGGTCCTCGGTGGTGGTGAGGATGATCACGGGCAATTTACGCAGCTCCGGATCGGCCTTGATCTGGCTCAGCACTCCCACGCCATCCACCTTGGGCATGCGGATATCGAGGAGCAGCAGATAGGGGCAGTCAGGCTCAAACTTGGGTTCACTCGTTCTACCAAACAGAAAGTCGAGAGCTTCCTGACCATCGCTGAAGCGGATAAAAGGAGTCGTGATGCCTGCCCGGCGCAGATTGTCCTCGATGAGGAAGGCATGACCATCGTCATCCTCGGCGATCAGGATCGTGGGAGCGTCAATGTGCATCGTCATAGGGCAGCGGGTGTCAATCGGTTCACCGGTTCAGTTTCTGCCGATGCCCCTTTAGCCGGCAATGATACAAAAAAGGTGGTCCCCTCGCCTGCCTGCGATTTCATCCAGATTTTTCCACGCTGCCGCTCCAGGGCGCGCTGGGCAATGGTGAGACCCAGCCCTTCGCCCTGAGTCTTCTTCGGGTCGAGCCGATGAAAAAGCTCGAATACTTTTGGCTGATGTTCGGGAGCAATGCCGATGCCGTTGTCTTCGACCGTATAGATAGCGCTCCCATCCTCGACATGGCCCCGAATGGAGATACGGCATGGACGCTCGGGATGCCGGTACTTCAGCGCGTTGTCCACGAGATTGGAGAACACCTGGCCAACCATGGTTGCGTCGCCAATGCAATCCGGCAGCGGCTCGAAATCGATCACCGCCCCCGCAGCTTCGGTCTGAAATCTGAGCGCCTGCACCGCACCATTCACGATCTTGTCCATCGAGAGCTGCTCAATCCGCAACTCCACACGCCCGAGGCGCGAGAAACGGAGAAATCCCGACAGAAGAGAATCCATCTTGGTGATCCCCGCCTCAATGAAACCGAGCGCTCGCGGGATATCGGTGGCAAACGTCCGGTTCAGCTCCTCCGTTTTCCCGGCAGCCATCTTTTCTTTCATTTCCTTGCACATCCGCGACAAGGCGGCTCCGAAGCCCTGCACATTCAGCAACGGCGCTCTCAGGTCGTGGGACACTACGTACACGATCGTCTCCAGTTCTTTATTCTTCTGAGAAAGCTCGAAGGCCAACTGCTCGAGACGCATCTCGTTCTCTTTTCGCTGAGTAATATCCGTGCGGATCGCGACATACTGTCGTGGACGGCCATCTTCTCCGAGGAAGGGGAAGATGGTCGTATCCACCCAATACAGGCTGCCGTCCTTGGCTCGATTCCGGATCTCTCCATGCCAGGTTTTCCCACTGCTGATCGTATTCCAGAGATCGCGGAAGAACGACTTGGGATGGGTGCCGGAGTTCAGGATCCGATGGTCCTGCCCCAGCAATTCCTCTCGTGGGTATTTCGAAATCTCACAAAACTTGTCGTTGGCAAAGGTGATCCGCCCTTTGGCGTCGGTGATCGCAACGATCGAGTGTGCATCGAGCGCGGCCCGGATATCGAGGTTCGCGCGAGTGGCAGCAGCAGCTTCTTCCCGTGCTTCGCGCACCATTCTCTCGATCTGACGGACCACAGTGTAATGCAACAATGCCCAAACCCCGAGGCAGAGCAGAGCCGTCAACCCGCCCACCAGCAAGGTCTCACGCAGAGCCTCGGCCCGGGCTTCCGTTTCCCCGGCATGCATGAGTGCTTCGCGGTAGTGAACATTCCAGGCAGCGATCCGGCTCGCGATCCAGAAGAGAGCAAGCGCAATGGGAATGACCCAGCGGAGTTGAATAGTAGGCTTCACTCCGTTCCTCAGTCGCACAAAGCAGCGCTCTGGCAAAGGAGGAACCGCCTCCCGCCAAACCGTACTCATACCACCGGGGAGCAAAGCCACGGATAACGGGGCTTCCGTTCCAGCCGTGGAGCTTGCTGTTCGCTACTGGCACCGATGGCCCCAGGCGCAAGCAGGAAGTCTACATATCGCTCACAACAGTCCGGACAGATATCCCAGACCAGCGGACGTTCAGGAGAGGGCGCAAGCCGGCACTTCCCTGTCCAATGGCCATCGGGCGATTCGACCCGATGGCAATAATCACAAACTATCATGTGGAGCAGTTCCGGGAGGAACGGACGGACCGTCAGTCAACCACCGTCATGAGTTCACCCGCGTCTACTTCGTCAGCATCCACACGTCTCGCGCTCTGGCGATCGTGCAACTTGCGGAGCTGGGTCGCAAGCTTCTCAGAAGTGAGGTCGATCCCTTCGTACAAATCCGCACTGTGGACCTCCGCATTGACGACTTCCCCCGGGACTGCGAAATGCGCCTTCACGAGGTACTGCTTCCCGCTGTGGTGAGCATCGTGGTCGAGCTCCACATGAGCGCTGGTGATCCGCGGATTGAGATGCTCGAGCGCGGCGAAACGCTTCTCGGCGTAATCGCGGATCGCATCGGTGAGGGCGAAGTGACGGGCGGATATGTCTAGTTTCATAGAAAGGTGAGGAGTGGGTGTTGGGTGGAGGTGGGGTTGGAAGCTGTCTCAGGCAGCCAGGGCGAGCGTGGAGCGGGAGGCTCGGAACTCGGTCGGTGATTCACCGACCAGCTTGCGGAAGACACGGTTGAAGTGAGTCAGTGACTGGAAACCGACTT
>CBINJX010000918.1:0-2683 GCA_966251085.1 uncultured Verrucomicrobiales bacterium | reverse complement strand
CGACACCAGCCGTCAGCCCCATTTCCAGAAGCCGCTGACGCTGCTCGGGCGGCAGATCAAAACCAACGACTCGGCCCCGCTGACCGACAGTCAGCCCGCTTAAAGCTTCACCTGTGGGCGTCATCATGCCGCTACTCGTTCGACTTGCACGTGAGCCCCAAGTTCCCGACCGATCGCAATCCGCATTCCATACAGAGAGCAGATGATCGCTCCCCCCTCCGAAACTTTACAGAATTCCGCGTTTTCACAGAAGCCCATCTCCTGAAGACGCACGCATTCCGGACAATCGGAGCAGATACTCTTGATCCGGAGCCGCTCACCACAGCGGGCACGCGTGAGCGTCAAATCGTTCTGTGCGCGGGAAGAGAAGAACATGGTCGGTTGAAGGAATAGTGTAGTCTTATGAGAACCGGTCGCAATATCAAAACTACGCCGGATGTGGATTCTTTGAGGGGAAATGATGCAGGCGATGCAGAATCCGCGAATTCGCATCAGCCACACCCCGACTCGATCACTCCGATCCGGTAGGGTCATGCGCCATATGGACTCCTTTCTTCCCGCCTTCACGCGCCCCGCTCGTTTGGTGCCTCTCTGAAAGTAAAATCAGCGAGAGGTAAAAGGCGCGCTGCGAGGAAAACACGAGCTGCGCTCTCCACACCTCACGCCGGTGTAAGAGGAGGCGCTTGCGCCGTAGCGCAGCCATCCTGGCTGCGGGTGCCCCGACCATCCTGGTCGGAGGCTGATCACCGTGGCAGCTATGGAGGATCTGGAAAAAAGACGCAGGGTAGCTTGTGAGCCGCTCGTGAAGCGTGCAGGACTCGGAGCAAGGATGCTCCGGTCACCCGCAGTCAAGATGACTGCGCTACGACGCAAGCGCCCCTCGCCAAGAGGTGCCGAGGGCTGAGAGCGCGGCCATCAATGCACACTTTCTCCACCTCCTTCATGCGCCCCGCTCGTTGGTTGCTCTCAACTCGATACTCTCAACTATTCACCTTCAGCGACACACCGTGACGGCAAGCAACGTGAATTCGGCCGCTGGAGTATTAATCGGCGTTATCGGGAGAAAGCCGATCATACGGCTCAGGTTCAACGTCTGGCACTTTTGCGAGAACCCGCTCAAACTTTTCATGGCGCCCCTTGGCTTCACGCTCCTGAATGTAGGTGCCGGCGTCGAGCACGGCGACCTTCTCGGCGAGAGCTGTCGCCACAAACTGGTCGAGAGACACACCATCATCGGCTGCCAAAGCGGCAGCGCGTTTCCGGAGCGACTCGATACTGAAAACTATACCCTCACCCTCGGTGAGCCGCTTCGATTGCAGCGATGTCGATCTTTGTCATCTGCATCATCGCATCGAACGCACGCCTGGCGGCAGCGCGATCGGGATCGGTTACCGCTTTCGTCAGAGCCAGCGGCGTAATCTGCCAGGAAAGGCCCCATTTGTCCTTGCACCAGCCACACGCACTTTCTTCACCACCGTTGCCAACGATCGCGTTCCAGTAGCGATCCGTTTCGGCCTGGTCAGCGGTTGCGACCTGAAACGAGAACGCCTCACTGTGCTGCATCCCGGGTCCGCCATTCAGCCCGAGGCAGGGAATTCCCATCACGGTAAACTCGACCATCAACACATCCCCTTCCTTTCCGGACGGATAATCCCCCGGCGCGCGGTGTACCGCGCCAACGGATGAGTCGGGAAAGGTCTTGGCGTAAAAGTTCGCCGCCTCCTCGGCGTCGCCATCATACCAGAGGCAAATCGTGTTCTTTGCTTGTGTCCTCATGTCACTTCTTCACCGTGATGAACCACTCCGAAACCGGAGTCAACGATGTGCTCGCAAACAAAGGGCGATGGCTTGGCCGATATTCCGCATCCATGTGCGGATAGGTTCGTACATTTCCGTCACCGCTTTATTCAGACGGGAAAACGGACGGCGCATGAACCCGGCACCGAACTGGCAGGGTTCACATTTCCGCATGGATGGTGACGGCACACGTCGTCCGCTTGATGAAGTTGCTTAGCTGGACTCGGCTGCGTCACGTGTGAGTCGATGATACCAGCCGTAGAGAGCCAGGAAGAGAAGCACACAGCCAAGCACACCGAGCGCCCAATGCACGGCCGGAAAGATAAAACTGAGCGCCTCAACGCGGCCTGTCGCGACGGAAAGCAAGAGAACGATCATGGCAAGGAAGCCGAGAGTCGAACCTGCAATCATGCCGACGAGAACTCGCCACCGGATACGAGGCGGCAAGAGGCAGATACCAAGCGCGGTGAACGAAAGAACCGCGCAGTAGCCAAGTCCGGCAAACAGGAAAATCCAGCGACTGGGAACCGTGTCAATAAACGGCGTAGCTGCCGCAACGAGAATCGCCAGCGCGCCAAAGCCACGCCGAAATGCACGGCCCGGACGCGCGATCTGCCAATCAGCATTCAAGTGCTTGGTTTTCATGGAAGTCACTCAGAGTCGCATAGCAAACGTGAGGCGGCAGGTACCCGTTCTCTGGTTCACCTTGCCCGGCATTCATCGTGAATGGGACCAAAAATACGCTCTCCTACTTACTATATTATAAATCATGTGCTGTCCGTTATCGGGGCTATCCTCCGTCCACTCTGAAACTGGACCGTGAACTTTCTGAAATTGTGTTTTGCCTGAGTTGGGGTCGCAACGAAGAACTAATGTCTCCTTGGAC
>CBINJX010000917.1:0-2698 GCA_966251085.1 uncultured Verrucomicrobiales bacterium | reverse complement strand
CGATTACACGACCGGTGCGCTGAAGAATCTGCCGAGCGGTGGCAATATCTACGGCTTTGGAGCAAATGGATTTGCCGCCGGAAACGGCGTCCTGCTCGGAGTCAGCCGTTCCGGCTGGCTGGATCAATTCGACCCGGTGTCCGGTCGGGTGACGACTATAGGAGTGCTATCCGGTCTCGGGCAACCAAGAGGCGTCGGTATATCGGGGAACGAGTTGTTCGTAGCCGACGGTGCCGAAATCGAGGTGTTCAACCTTTCTTCGCTCGCACCAGTTCGCACGCTAACAGGATTTTCGGGGCTAACCGCGATCGGTGCGGATGACAATGCCGTGCGGGATGTGGATTACTTCCAGCTACAGGCAGTGCAGGGAGCCACGCTGAAGATTCATACCGCCACACCGGGGGCACCGGTGTCAGGATCGACCTTCGATCCGTTCATCGTTCTCTATGATGCCTCCGGACAGATCGTCGCCAGTGACAACAACAGCGCGGACGACGGCCGCAATGCGTCCCTGACTTACACAGTTCCCGCGACAGGAACCTACACATTCTATGTAAGAGGTCTCACCCCCGCAGCGGGTGACTATGTGCTGACAGTGGAAGGCGCCGATTTTACCCAGCAATCCTTCGAGGTTGCCTCCGTCACACCGGCCACGGGCGGCCTGCTGACTAGTGCGCCTGCAAAAGTCCGGCTCGATTTTGATTCGCTGCTGTTGTTGCCCTCAATCGAAGCCGGAGACTTCCTGATCAATGGCAATCCGGCAACGGAGTTCACGGTGATCGATGGCAATACTGTCGAGGTTTCCGTTCCGGCAGGGCTCGGGCAGGGGTCACACTCCATCACCATTGCAAGTGGTGTGGTTACCTCCGTTTCGGGTCTGCCTCTGGAAGCGTTCAGCAGCACGTTCACAGTGGATCTCGATGCTCCGCGGGTGACCTCTGTAAACGTGCAGAAGGGAGAGACGCTCACGCCCGGGCCAACGACGTTTACCATCGGTTTCAATGAGCCGATGCGGACCTCATCCATCAACGCCAGCGATGTGACGCTGGTGAACTCCGCCGATGGGAAGTCTTACACTCCTACCCTCGCATTCAATGAGGCCGGAGATGTGCTGACCCTCAAATATCCATCGCTGCCGGAAGGGAATTATCAGCTGACCCTGCTGAGCCAGAGCGGTGGCTTCACGGATCGTGTAGGCCGCCTCCTCGATGGCGAGTCGCCCTCCTGGCCGATTCCGGGCAACCAGTCGGGTGACGGCACTGCGGGCGGGAACTTCGTAGTCGATTTCACTGTCGATGCCGATTCCTCAAGCGCTCTCCCTCCGTTCACCTCCATCGGATTGCAGGGCGCGCAGGTGTATGGCGCTTCGCAAGGTTATGCGATCACTGCAGCAAACGATTCCGATGACTTCACCGTAACTGTTGCCCCCGGTCAGGCGCTCACTTTGATCGCGCGTCCGGGAGCAGGGTTGAAGCCAGCCGTTACGATCCTTGATGCCGGGGGTAATCCCGTTGCCACCTCTACTGCCACTCTGACTGGAGGACAGGCACTGGTACACCTCCCCGCCACCGCTCTGGGAGACAGCTACACCATCCGGCTCTCCGGGGCGGATGGCAGCACCGGCGCGGGCACCCTCGAAGCATTCCTGAATGCAGGCTGGGAGATGGAAGGGCGCACTGGCGTCTCAAATAATTCCACCGCGACTGCGGAGAATATCGACCCCGCTTTCACCGCTCTGCCGGCTGGCGGCAAGATGGCGACTCTGGGGGGCGTCACCGATCAGGGTGACTTTTATGCGCTCACACTCGCGGCAGGTGAGAAGGTATCCTTTGCCGTGGGAACCGCCGGTGACAAATCCCTCGGGCTCGTGTTGCAGGACCATGCCGGTACATCGGTCGCGACCGGCAGAAAAAACGAGTTCAACTCGGGGGTGGTCATTGAGCAGTTCACCGCGCCCGCGGACGGTACGTACTACGTCCGAGTCACGGGTGATGTCGGCGTGACCTATCAACTCGCTGCGGTGCGGGACGCTGCATGGGAAACCGATGGAAACGATAGCCTGGAGCAGGCGCAGTACATCGGAGGTGATGATCGTGTCATGGGCTATACCGGATACTCGGTGATGGGGCGTCTCTTCGTGTATGACATGTGGGATGCGAAGATCCGGGAAGTGAACCGGGAGACCGGAGTGACGATTCGCAGCCTCCCTCTGCCGAACGATGCTGGGAGCATCGCCGGCATGGCCACGACAGGGCGAACGCTCCTTTTCGGGGACTGGTCGAATGATGTGATCTACGAGATGGATCCCGAGACCGGCGATATCCTTCGTACGATCCCGAGGCCGGCCGGTTCCACCGCTGGCCTGGCGTTCATGGGCGATGAAATCTTCGTCCTGGATTATTCCGCCAACAGCAAAATCACGGTCCTTGATTACGGGACGGGTGCGGTCAAACGCACATTTGGGGCATCCGGCGTAACCCAGGGCCTTGCAGCGGCAGATGGCGTACTGCTCGGCACCGGCTCGAATGCCCTTTACGAAATCAATCCGCAAACCGGTGCGACGGTGTCGAAGGGAGCGTTATCTAATGCTCCGTATGGGCTCGGGGTGATCGGGGACGAACTGATCGTAGGCGGATTCTTCAGCACGGAGGTGTATCACTATCCCACGATGCAGCACCTGCGGACGCTGAACGTCTCC
>CBINJX010000916.1:0-2706 GCA_966251085.1 uncultured Verrucomicrobiales bacterium | reverse complement strand
GCCTGCGTCCTTTTTCATGGCTTCGATCTGTGCCTTTGCATCCTTCAGTTTGAGCTTCATCATCATCTTCTGGGCATGCATCAGTGTGGTGACGTCGCCTGTTTTGGTATTAATCAGGGTAGTCATCTCACCAGCGGGGGATTTTGGCATATCCACCCGGGCCTGATCGCCTTTGATCTTGTAGGTGATGTTGCCGTTCATCATGCCGCTCTCGATCTTCTGCTCGACGACCAGATCGGCATGGGCGAGGAGTGAAGTCAGGAGGAGGGGAACAATCGCGAGGAATCTCTTCATAGCGAGGCGAGGCTGCCCGAACGGTTGTTAAATAGCGAGGGAAACTCTGTACGGACGACAGGCAGTTCTCCGGAAATTGAAAACAAAAATCGCGGACCCGCCAAAGTGGCAGATCCGCGATTTGAGAATGGCTACCGGGACTGTTAAGCGCCGGAAGGGTAAGCCTTACCCGATCTTCTGAGCGGCGCGCTTACGAGCCGTTGCATCGAGTACCTTCTTACGAAGGCGGAGCGACTTGGGAGTCGCCTCCACGTATTCGTCTGGTGCGATGTACTCCAGCGCACGCTCGAGGCTCATGACGATTGGTGGGGCAAGGGAGATACCCTTTCCATCACCTTGGGAACGCATGTTGGTCAGCTTCTTCGCCTTGCACGGATTTACCGGCATATCGTCCGGACGAGCGTTCTCGCCGATGATCATGCCCTCGTAGATCTCCTCCTGCGGCCCAATGAAGAGACGGCCGCGCTCCTGGATGGTGTCGAGTGCGTAAGCGGTCGAGACGCCGCCTTCCATTGCTACGAGCACGCCGTTGTTACGGGTTGGGATTTCACCCTTGTACAGAGCGTATTCCTTGAAGAGATGCGACATGATGCCGTGACCCTTCGTGGCGTTCACGAGGTCCGTCTCGAAGCCGATCAGACCGCGGGTCGGGATCACGGCATTGACCGTCACTGAGTGGGTCTGATGCTCCATGTTCACGATCTCCGCTTTACGGCCGGCGAGCGACTGGAGGATATCACCGAGGTTTTCCTGCGGGACATCGACATACAGAGTTTCTACCGGTTCAAGCAGATTACCCTGCTCGTCACGCTGGAAGATGACCTCTGGGCGGGAAACGAGAACCTCGAATCCTTCGCGGCGCATCTGCTCCACGAGAATCGCGATCTGCATTTCACCACGAGCCTTTACTTCAAAGTGACCAGCAGTCTCCGTCTCATTGACCTGCAGTGCCACATTTGTCCGGGTCTCACGGATGAGACGTTCACGGACCTGACGGGCGGTGAGCAGTTTGCCCTCGCGACCAGCCAGCGGACCGTCGTTGATGCAGATCTTCATCGTGATCGTCGGCGGATCGATGTCCACGAATGGAAGCGGCAGACGCTCCTCGGTATCCGTGATCGTTTCACCGATGAAGACATCTTCGAAACCGGTGATACCGACGATGTCACCTTCGCTGGCGTGCTTGATCTCGATCTTCTGGAGACCTTGATGGCTGAAAAGCGCAGTGATGTTCGCCCGCTCACGACGTCCGTCGGCGTGGATGCAGACTGCCGTATCACCGACGTTCACCCGACCGGAAACGATACGCCCGTAAGCGATACGGCCGAGGTAATCAGAATAGTCGAGGTTCGAAACGAGGAACTGGAAATATGGAACGTCGCTCTTCGGTGGTGGCGGGATGTGCTGAATGATCGCCTCGAAGAGCGGAACCATATTGTCACTGGTATCCCCGAGTTCCTTCATTGCGTAACCGTCACGGCCAGAAGCGTAAATGACCGGGAAATCGAGCTGTTCGTCCGTCGCGTTGAGTTCGACGAACAGGTCGAAAATCATATCGAGCACCTTGTGCGGGCGCGCGTTTTCACGGTCGATCTTATTGATGACGACGATTGGCTTGGCGCCATTCTCCAGTGCCTTCTTCAGCACGAACTTGGTCTGAGCCTGCGGGCCATCGTGGGAATCGACCACGAGCAGCACGCCGTCGATCATCTTCATGATTCGCTCCACCTCGCCACCGAAGTCAGCGTGGCCGGGAGTGTCCACGACGTTTACATGGTAGTCCTTGTATCGGAATGCGGCATTCTTGGCCCGAATGGTGATGCCCTTTTCACGCTCCAGGTCCATGGAGTCCATGATGCGCTCTTCCGAAGCCTTGGCTTCGTTGGCGCGGAAAGTGCCCGACTGCTTCAGCAGCTGGTCGACCATGGTCGTTTTGCCATGATCAACGTGGGCGATGATTGCGATATTGCGGATATGTTCCATGTATTCAGTGCAGACGCCTCTCTCGAGATTCTCCTTCTTACTCTTGCTGCTCCCATCCTTATCGTTCATGAAAAAGCAAGAGTAAGAGTAGGAGTCGCGAGTACGAGGCTGGTTTTAAAAAAGGCGCGGAATATGGCGGCAAGGGAGCGACCCGTCAACGGCTCTTAGTCAAGTCGTGAAAATGTTGCGCTCGGGAGCCGAAATTCCGGGCAGCGCCTTCCGAGGCATCTTGCTGCTCCTGCCGGTCGCGAAACTTCCAGTGGATTTCGTAAATTGATTGGCTGAGGGCTAATGATCCCCGAGGGGGCCGTTCCGCTTATTGCAAAAAGAAGCCAGATGATGTGATCTTCTGCGCGGAGTCGCTCCCCGGGAGGAGTAAAGGATCAGGCGAGCGGCAGAAACCACAACTGGAGATGGAACATGGATCAG
>CBINJX010000915.1:0-2713 GCA_966251085.1 uncultured Verrucomicrobiales bacterium | reverse complement strand
ATGCCTATGTCGGCCCGGCTCGCCGGGTCGGCAACAGCCGCGCCGTGCCACCAGACGGCTGGTTGGTCACGGGCCGTTTCCTCCGCGTGAATGAGGGAAATCCGGCGGCACGGATCATTGTGGGACTCGGCGCGGGCGGCACGAAGATGGAGACAAAAACAATCGTCATCGATGGCGCGACAGGACGGCCGATACTTGACTTTGCCACCACCGGTGGAAGTAACGCGATGCCCGGGGCAATCGTATCCACCGGCCCGGCGGGCGTGGTTACCAATGCGGTTCATCAAGCTGGACGCGGTGTAAACGATGATACGAAGCGGACTGCCCGGATGATCACCGCGACCATTGCCGAATACATGACCAAACGTGGCTGGATGCAGGAGAGCCGTCTGAAGACAAAGCGGCCGGGAGAGTTCCAGTTGCTTCAGCCGCAGGGACCGTCCAGGCGGAGGGCCATGCAGTAAGCCTGAAAAAGTTGAGGGTTGAGAGTTGAGAGCCGCGAAATAGCGGCTCGGGAGATGCTTGGGAGATTCACCCCCAAGGTGAACTCCTGCTCGGCGTGCGCTGGTGAACAAAGCCCTCCACCTGTGCACTCTTCGCGATCTCTTCGGAAATCTTGCTGCCGTTCTCAGGGTGATATCTGGAGCAATCTGGAAAACCAGGAGAACGCGAATGCGGAATCTGCTAGAGTAGCCGTGTGCACTCCCACAGTGGACCAAACGCTCCAGTTCCAGAAAAGATCAGCATCAATCCCGAGGGCCAGACGCTCTATGAACGGTTAGGCCCGGAGGGGATAAATCGCCTGGTGAAGTGGTTCTATGCAAAGGCGCGGTACGAGCCGCTGCTGGAACCGATCTTCAACGAGCATGTCCACGTCTGGTCCGAGCACATTGCCACGATCACGCAGTTCTGGATCAGGATGACCGGCGGTCCGTCGACCTGGAACGGCGGTATGGGACGTCATTTTTTCCTGAATCTTGGGCCGGAGCATTTTGCAGCGTGGCTGAGGGTCTGGGACGAGAATTGCCAGGAACTGCTGCCGCCCGGAGAGGCCGGAGAGATGAGCGCCCTGGCGCATCGGATCGGAGTGGATCTGATGGGGATGCTGCAGCGAGCGAGGCGGGGATAGACGGGCTCAGTGGTTCAGTAATCAGTAATCAGTTCGGGCGCGGCTCGGAATCTCCCAATGATCTGCCGGTGGATGGCTTTCAATTCGATACTCTCAACTATTCACTTTCAGAGGAGCACCCAACTGGCGAGGCGCGTGAAGGCGTGGAGAAAGCTCCTCCAGCCGGTAGTTCCCGGCTCCTCTCAACCGCCGAAGGCGCATTCTCAGTCCCTCAACCCTCAGCCAACAACCCCCAACTTTCAGAGGAGTGCTCTGGGCAGAACATGTGGTAAAGATATGCCGCGCAGTGCAGGCTTCCGTCTGATTACTGAGCACTGAGCACTGAGCACTGAGCACTGAGCACTGAGCACTCCCTTCCAATGAGCCCCCGTACCATCACCACTCACCTCCTCGCATTCATCGCTGGCGCATCGATCTGCGGCGCAGCGTGGTGGCAGTCCGGCACCGAGAAAGGAAAAGAACTCAGCCGCATGGAGCGGCGTTTGACGCTCCTTGAGAGTGATAACGAGCGGTTGCGGGGGATTGTCGAGAAAGGGGAGCGCACTCGGAAAGCGGATGGCAGCAAGGCTATCCGGGAGAGCATCGAGAAAACGGTCGCTCAGATCCGCGGACTCGGGTTCCAGCAGCCGGTCGATTACAACGTGCTCTCGCGCGAGGAGATTCAGGATGTTGTCTCCGGCAAGCTGGGCGAAGTGTATTCGGAACAGGACTTTGCAAACATGAGCGCCGCTTACGCGCGGATGGGATTACTCCCGGAGAATTATCCGCTGCGTCAGAGCTATGTTGAGCTTCTCGGGGAACAGATCGCGGCGTTCTACGATCAGCACACCCACAAGCTTTTCATGTTCGAGGATGCCTCGCTGGAGAACTCCCAGAACCGGGTGATCCTGGCCCACGAACTCACGCACGCCCTGCAGGATCAGCACTTCAGCCTGAAGAAACTCCCGCTGGAGATTAAGAACAACGACGATCGCGCCATTGCGTCCAGTGCGCTCGTGGAGGGGGACGCGACGCTGGTGATGAGCGAGTTCATGCTCAAGAACCTGACACTGGGGACGCTGAAGGATACCGTCTCCGCCTCGCTCACGCAGAACATGGAGCAACTGCAGAAGGCCCCGCGTTTTCTCCGGGAGTCGCTGATCTTTCCCTATCTGCGTGGACAAGAGTTCTGCACCGCGCTGTTTGCGCGTGGCGGTTATGATGCGATCTCAAAGGCCTACACCCAGCCTCCGAGTTCCACCGCACAGATCCTGCATCCGGAGAAATTTCTCGCCGAGCCACGTGAGGAACCGCTGGAGGTGGAGTGGACGGATACGAAGGTAGATGGTGAGGCTCCGACGCTGGATAATGTGCTCGGGGAGTTTGGAATTCGGATGCTCATTGCCGAGCATGCCGATGGTCTTCTCGCTGAAGATGCGGCGGAGGGCTGGCGCGGCGATCGGTATCTCAGCTTTGGATCAGGAGATTCGCTCGTCTGGAAAACCCTCTGGTCCAGTCCGGAAGATGCCGCCGAGTTCCAAGCCGCGCAGAAGGCGGTCTGGGAAAAACGCTACAGCCCGACTGTTCAAGATGGCACAGAGGCCA
>CBINJX010000914.1:0-2714 GCA_966251085.1 uncultured Verrucomicrobiales bacterium | reverse complement strand
CGATTTACCTGATGGAACTGGCGAACCTTCAGCTGGCCGAGTTGGAGGCCTACGATCGGCTCCTCGATGACTCGCTCGACCGTGCATACCGGGATCTCCGGGCGCGGGCTATCGGGAGCCGGGCTCATGTCCTGCGGGAAGTGCGGGAACTGCGCATCGACCTGGCGCGCCTTTCCGACGAGCTTTCCAATATCACGAAGTTCTTCGGTGACTGGCATTCGGCCCGGATTTATCAGGCGCTGGCCGCGCGCTTTCATCTCACGGACTGGCATCATTCCATCGACCAGAAGTTGAAAACGCTGGATGACCTTTATGCGATGCTCGCCCATGCCCGCACGAACCGGCTGATGCTCATCCTCGAGGCCACGATCGTGCTGCTCTTCATCGCGGATATCGTGATGATCCTGATGAAACCGCATTAGGAATGGCGAATGACGAAACGGGGCGCTCTTTTCGGTATGGGTATTCGGACCTCCTCCGAGTTTCGTCATCCGGATTTCGTCATTTCCACATGCGCCGCAGGCCGGATGTTACAATTTCAAAACAACCGTAGCGGTCCGGTTGGTCCGAAACTTCATCAATAGGAGGTAACTGTTTGAATGAAACTGATGAAGAAAAAGACGCGCAAGAAGCTAAACAAGATGATGCAGAAGGGCTTCGAGCCGACCGGGTTTTTCACCGGGGCAGTAACCGCTCTCGCCGTGACCGCCGCGATGCGGTCGAAGCCAATGCAAAACGTCGAACACAAAATCGGCGAAAAGCTGGGGGAAGCATGGCCGAAGATCTCGGACGGGATCACCGGGATGACGAGCGCTGCGAACGGGCTCCTCTCGAAGCTGCACCTCACCGGCCAGAATGGGCACGAGAAGCGCGAGATGAGAGAGAAGAGCGGGATGAAAGGGCAGTCCATGGGGGAGGAGGAATTGGAGAGCTTCTCAGCGCCCTTGCCCCGAGCCACAAGACCCGGGCGCTCGTCGAAGAAGGGTTCCAAAGAGTAGGCATGGCGCTACTCGCTCCGCCCGCGCGGAAGCGAGTGCGTAAGCAATTCAGAAAGGCTTGGCGCAAGCACGGCTCGGAACTGATTGCTGCCGTAGTCAGTAGCGCCGCAGCAGAGGTGATCCATCTTCTGGAAGGAGATGGAGGAAAGAAAAAGAAGAAGAAAAAGAAGCACTGAGGAACCAGTGATTGTGTTCACCAAGGGATTCAGGGCGCCCGCAAGAGGGCGCCCTTTCGGTTTCCATTCGTTCTGAGTCGCCCCTGACGTTCTTACTCTTAAACGTAATATTATTCTTACTCCCTGCTTCCGGAGCCACAGGCTAGCGGGATTAGGAATAAGAGTAAGAGGGGGCTCTCATGCTCGGGACGCATCCGGCTGAAACTTGCTGTCGGTGACCGATACTCTCCTGCGCCACACGACTGCCGCTTGCCGAAGTCGCGTGAGATCACTAACAAGCGCCCGCTCATGCGAGAGATCGAACGCAAATTCCTCGTCAAAGAACTTCCACCCCTCGACGGCTGCCCTCGCTACGAGATCGAGCAGGGCTACCTTGCTACAGAACTCGGCCGATCCGAGGTGCGCCTGCGCCGGTCAAATGAAAGCCGGTGCCTGACGGTGAAGCGCGACCGCAACGACAACGACGGCACCCACTCTCGCGATGAGGTGAATATCAACCTCGATCCTGAGCAATGGGAGACGCTTTGGAAGATGACTGAGGGGCGTCGCGTGACAAAAGTCCGCTACGACGTGGCGTTTGGCGGTTGGACGATCGAAATCGATCTCTTCAAGGGCAAGAACGAGGGGATCGTCACCGCCGAGGTGGAGTTTCCCGATGCCGAATCGAGTCATGCTTTTCAGCCACCGTCATGGCTGGGGGAGGAGATCACGCGGAACCCTCGGTATAGCAATTGGCAGTTGGCAGGGTAGGTGAGAAGTGGGGCTGGTGTAGAGCTCAAGGTGCCAGCATCCCATCCGCCCTCTGCGCCCACAAAATCCCCCTCAAATAAATGAAGCCCGCGAGGCCACCACGACCTCGCGGGCTCTCCCCCAGACGAAAATCGAGAGTCTTCTATTTCACGCTGCCGGTCGGATTGAGTTGCTCGACTTGAGCATGCATCTCGGGCTGTGGCAGACCTAGATCCGGCACCGGTACATGGCCGTTCTGTTCGATGCGCTTTACGCCGAATTCGCCATGACCGTCGATGGAGCGACCCTGGCACCAGCGTCCGGGCGGCGCCTGCATCTTGGGGTCACGCCAGGTAGAGACGAAGGTGTAGTTCACATCGTGGTTCTCCTTCTCCTGCGGGAAGGAGTTCGGGATCGGGAACGGATTCCCAAGCTCCTGCAACACGGCCATCCACTGGTTCTGGTGCATGGTGTCGCGGGCGATCAGGAAGGCGAGCATATCCTTCATTCCCGGATCATCCGTCATCTCGTAGAGCCGCGTAGCCAGTGTCCGACCGGTGGATTCAGCCATGACGTTTGCCGTCATGTCGGCTGCGATATTGCCGCTGGAAGTCACCCAGGAGCCGTTAAACGGAACACCCTCGGAATCCGCGCACAGAGCGCCGAGTCCCGCAGAAAGAATCTGGCGTGCACTCATGCCTGCCATTTTCATCCCGATGATCGGGTGAGCCTCCATTGGCTCCTTCAGTTCCACGGGAGCGTCGCGGAGATTTAGCGCCACCGCCGTGCACAGCATCTCGATGTGGGCAAG
>CBINJX010000913.1:0-2720 GCA_966251085.1 uncultured Verrucomicrobiales bacterium | reverse complement strand
CCTCGGCGTGCAAGGGAAGAAGCACTTCGAATCGGCTCCCTTTGCCCGGCTCCGATTCAATCCGGATTTCGCCACCGAGCAGCTCGGTCAGGCGTTTGGCAATTGAAAGGCCGAGCCCGGTGCCTTGCTGATGCGAGGTCTTCTGGGCACGGTGAAACTCGGTGAACAGTCGTTTACGTTCTTCGGGGGCAATGCCGGGGCCTGTGTCTTCCACAAACAGTGCCCAATGTTCGTCGTTGGCTGGCCGGACGCCGAGCCGTACCTCTCCGGAATTCGTATACTTCACCGCGTTGGAGAGAAGGTTGTTGGCAATCTGCAGCAGTTTGGTGCGGTCGACTATCAACGGTTCCAGTTCGGGCGCGTAGCCACACTTGAAGCTCAACCCTTTGGCCTCCGCGAGAGGAGCATACGTGGACGCCAGCTCCTCACACAATTCGCCGGGAGTAACTCGCTCCAGCCGCAGAGACTCCGTTCGTTTGTCGAGAATGACGGAGTAGTCCAGCAAGTCGCGAAGTAACTCACCCATTCGTGTGATCTGCCGAGCCAGTAACTGGATCTGCGAGTGCCGCTCTTCACCCTCCTCGCCGTCCGTCTCCAGGAGTTCCTGTACAGAAAGCTGCGCGGCATTGACGTTGTTGCGCAACTCATGAGCGGCGGTGCGCAGCAGACGAAGCCGGGAGGCATCGATCCTCTGCAGCTCCTGATTGCGAGACTCCGTGGCCACACATTCATCCCGCGCCTCTCTCACTCCCTGGCGGAGTTCTGCCTGTTCTGCCGTGGTAAACTGCTCGGCGGAATCGCTTGCGAGTTCATCCAGAAACCCATGCAGTCTCTGGAACACCACCCGCCTCACCACTCCTGTAAACTCCGGTGTCTGTGACTCGAACTCAAAGGTGTGATCGATCAGAATCAACCGGACTCGGGCAATTTCCCGAAGCAACTCATTGATCCGGTACCCTTGACCAAAGCGGTGCATTCCATGAGTCCTGGCACTCTCATTCGCATCACGCTGGCTCGTGCGGCTTGCAGGGGTTTCCAGCATGGCCGCGAGATTCTCGAACAGCAGTGGAATGTGATCCTTCAACTCTTCTACCGAGAACCTTTCGCTAGCCTGAAGTCGACCATCTCTCTGCACCGCGGAAATCCATTCCTCAGTGATCCGCTCCTGACGCTCGCGAAGGAACTCCACGAATTTTTCCACTGTCGCTTGAGCTTTTTGCGGATCCATAGGCATCGGGAACATCCCCTAAAGGCGGAATCTTCTTCGACTCCATCATAAGATAGTCTCAGGGGGATGGGTCAGCAATATAAACAGCCGTCGATTCAAACCGCGGATGCGGAGTGCCCTCACAGCCACCTGTACTCGCAGCGCCGTTGTAAACGGTGGGAAGACGCGCGAGGTAAACTTTACCTTGTATATTTTCCCATAGGCACGATTGTGCCGGTGTTCGAATTGATTGTTTTTGTTCGTTGCGTGGTAAATCGTCAGGTGAGTTTTGCTCGATGGTGATTTGAAACCCGGTCCCCGGGAACGGCTCTGTAGCTCTGGCAGCAATTCCTCACCTAGACTCACCATGAAACTTTACATCGGTAATCTTTCCTTCGATACCACTGAGACCACTCTGCAGGACGCTTTCGAGCAGTACGGTTCGGTGACGGACTCGGTCATCATGATGGATCGGAGCACAAATCGCTCACGTGGTTTCGGCTTCGTAACCATGAGCAGCGCTGCGGAAGCTCAGGCAGCGATCGAAGGCATGCATGGTCGTGATCTCGACGGTCGCAATCTGACCGTCAATGAGGCACGTCCTCGCGAGGATCGCCCTCAGCGTTCCTTCTCAAATTCGCGCCGGTACTAAGCCGTCGTTTTTTTTCTCAAAAGGGCGGAGCTTCTTTCCGAGGCTCCGCTTCTTTGTGTACCCCTCCCGCGAAACGCTGTCGCGTTTCGATTCCCTCATCACCCGTTGAAAGCCACAATTGGCGGCGGGCAACTTCAAACTTTTTTTGCTCAATCCTATGGCCGAACAGGCAATCGAAACTGAAGGTACCATTGTCGCCGTTCTCGCCGGGACCATGTTCCGGGTCGAACTCGCGAACAAACATAGGGTCCTCGCTCATATCTCCGGCAAAATGCGCAAGCGCTGGATCCGGCTTACGCTCGGTGACCGCGTGAAGATGGAGATGTCTCCTTACGACCTCGAGAAAGGTCGAATCGTTTACCGCCTCCGTTAGTTTTCTTGCGTATCCGCGCCTCCTTCCTGCGGAAGTCTCCCAGGAAGCGGGGCGAAAGTGCTGGGTGCCATCCCGCTCAGAACACCTGCTGGGCACTGGGCATCGAGTACTTTCCTTTTTCCCTCCTCCCCCTACGATCGTCGGCTCCTTTGACCCGCTTCGGCATCTGCTCACGACAGCTGCCTGCCGACCTTGCTTAACCGTCCACTCGCCCTGTGTTTTCTCGTATCCCTGCTCACCGTATCAATTGGAAGACGAGCCTCTTCCTCATCGGCACTTTCTTTCTCACCCTCACAGCTGTTCCCCTCTACATCTGGAACTACGGACTGGACTGGTTTCAGGTCGGCCTGTTCCTGGTGCTGTTTACTTTCTCGAGCATGAGCATCACGCTCGGGTACCACCGGCTCTTCTCCCACCGCGCATTCCAAGCTCATTGGCTGGTGCGTTTTTTCACTCTCTTCTATGGATCGGGGGCGTTCGAGAATTCT
>CBINJX010000912.1:0-2721 GCA_966251085.1 uncultured Verrucomicrobiales bacterium | reverse complement strand
CGTCGAGCGGGAAGGCGGGGACCATGTTGAAGATCGCAAGGATGATGTTGATCAATCCGAGATAGCCGAGCACGCCTGTCACCGGCAGGGGCCAGTCCGCCGGGCCGCCGAGCTGAGCGACTGCCAGGAAGCAGACACCGGCGATCACGCTTGCGATCGGACCTGCGATTGCCATGAGAAACTCCGACTTGGGAGTCGGCGGTTCTCTTGTCATTTCCGCCACCCCGCCGAAGATGAAGAGAGTAATTCCCTTCATGGGAATCCCGTAGCGGCGCGCTACAACCGAGTGGGCAAACTCGTGAAAGATGATCGAGGCGAAGAGGCCCAGCGCCCCGAAAACTCCCATCCACCAATACGTCTCCGGGGGAAGATTTGGATAGCGCGCCGGGAAGAACCCGATGGCCAGCGTCCAGGTGATCAGGAAGGCGAGCACGAGCCAACTGAGGTCGATGTACACCTCAAAGCCCATGAGGGTGAAGAGCTTGATCCGTTTTCCGAACATCTTTGCTCCTTGGTTGAATGTTGAGACGGAGATCGGCTCGGGCGTTCTGTAAACTTACGGGATTATCCGACGTACCCGAGAACCACGACTCCCAGCAGCACGATGAGCAGGGCGAAGAAGCTGATCTTCGCGCCTCGGCTTGCCCCAGGGGACTTGGCGGGAGAATCCCCGTACGGAAGACCGAGGAGCAGTAGTGCTGTCAATACGGCGACAATTACTACGGGTAACCAATGGGCTCCCATGAAGAGCGGACCAAAGGGAGTGAGCCAGAGACCGCCCGCCCACGCGGCGAGGAGGATGATCAGGAAAACGACCCAGAAGCCGGCCCAGACCCGCCCTGTCTCCTCGCTTCCGCGCCGATTGCGCATTGTGATGAGGACACTTGCGACGATCAGCGCAACGACAAAGGCGATCAATAGGTCGATCCAGAACATCAGCGAGCACACCTCCTTCTCTGACACCGGGCACAAGCCACGGTGCTTATAAAACAAATCGATTCCCGCCCGGCGGCCGCGCTCTCGCTTGAAAGTTGGTAGTTGATAGCAACCAACGAGCGGGGCGCGTGAAGGCGTGAAGAAAGTACTCAGTGCTCAGAAGTCAGTAAACAGCCCCAGCATCGCCACACTGCTCCGTTCCGATCTGCCGGCGCGCGGCTCTCAACTCGATACTCTCAACGGATCCACTTTCAGAAAACGATGCAACGAAGCCGTCTACACCAATAGCTTACCAACGGAGTGCTCTTGGGATTTCCCTGAGTAACTTTCCTGCACCACTATACCTGCGTAGTTTCTACCGGTTGTGCAGCTGGCGAGGGTGGTGGAAGTTCCTGGAGACGACGATTTACATGGAGTCTCAGCCTCTTCAGGTCGGTCTCGAGCCGCTCGATGATTTCGGGCAGTTCTTCCACTGCTGCAATTGGGTCAGGGCTTCCGGCCAGCTCTTGCATCGTCGAGACGATGATACCGATGAAGAGGTTTAGGATGGTGAAGGTGGCGATGATGATAAAGGGAACGAAGAACATCCAGGCCCACGGATGTGACTCCATCACTGGCCTAACGATCCCCATCGACCAGCTCTCCAGCGTCATCACCTGAAACAGGGTATAAAGGCTTCCCCCAAGGGTGCCGAACCAATCCGGGTACGTGCTTCCAAACAGGTTCGTCGCCAGCACTCCCGCGGTATAGAAAAAGATCGCCATCACCGCCATGACGCCGCTCAGGCCCGGGATGGAGTGAATGAACGCCGCGACCACCCGCCGCAGGGATGGAATGGAGGTAAGGAGGCGAAGGACCCGCAGCACACGAAGCGAACGCAGGACCGCCCAGACTCCGGCTCCGGGAACCAATGCAATGCCCACCACCGCAAAGTCGAACCAGTTCCAGCCACTCCTCCAGAATAGACTGCGATATGCAGTCAGCTTCGCACCCAGTTCCGCCACAAAAACCAGAAGGCATACTTTGTCCGCCAGGTGTAGCCAGAATCCCCATTCACGAAGGATCGCGGGCGACGTCTCCATCCCGAGGATGGCCGCGTTGATGACGATCACAAGAATGACGAACTGCTGAATGCGGGGTGACTCCACCCATTTTGCCAATCTCAGACGCCACGCTGGGGCAGGGGTCTCGTAAAGAGCGGTAAGAAGTTCACGTTCGGTCATGGGAAGCTCGTTCAGGAAATGAGCGCGCTTCAGATAGCCGGGTTGTATTTCGTTGGCAACTGGGACACGTGCCGGTGGACGAGTAGCCGGACACAAGTCGCGTTCGGATACTCATCGAGCTAAATTCAGAAGTGGAAACTGCTGGGCGCATCTCAGTTTCTTGCAAAAAGCGGCCGGATGATGTGATCCTCTACTCGAAGCACCAAAGTGGCAGCGGCGTCCCGCCGCTTTGGAGCGGAGTCGCTCCCCGGGATGAGTAAAGGACCAGGCAAGCGACAGAAACCACAGGTGGAGATGGAAAATGGATCAACCAACAGGCGCAATCCATTAGGGAAGAGAGAAAACCGCTAAAGCGACATCGGAATTCCATCTTCCGAGCGGGAAAATGGATCAATCGACCGACACAGAGTATTCCCGCAGCGACTCAGCCGATCTTTGGAGCGACACCATCTATTCCCGCACCGACGCAAAGTATCTTTGGAGTGACAAAAAGTATCTTTTACCGATCCGCATACCTGTCACTCCGCTCCTCCTCCCTCTTGCTCCGCATCCCGCCTCACTT
>CBINJX010000911.1:0-2722 GCA_966251085.1 uncultured Verrucomicrobiales bacterium | reverse complement strand
ATCGGCAACTCGACGAAAGACGCCGTGCGTTCGGGGGTCATGCTCACCCCCATCGGTGTGTTTTCCTTCATCATCGCGCAGCTGGGTGTCACTACCAAGGGCGCTCCGGAGATCATCTATCCCGTGGCTGTCGGTGTGGCACTCTTCACGGCGATCACTGCCCCTGTGCTGATCAAGAACTCCGCAGGCATCAGCCGCGCGATCGAGCGCGCGGAGCCGACATTCATCAAGGAGCTGATAGGCCTCTATCATGGTTCGATCGAGCGCCTTCAACAGCAGCAGGAGGGAAATGTCTTATGGCAGCTTTCCAGGAAGCGACTGACTCAGACGCTACTCGGCTTCCTGTTTGTCACCGGGATGCTCGCCTTCTCGCAGCCGATTTATACTGCGGTGTTCAGTCGCCTGGGGACGGACCTGCAGTTCCAGAATCTGTGGCGGATCGGATTCTGGAGCACGATGGGCATCGTCGTTCTCGTGCCGCTGGTGGCCATCTGGAGAAATCTCTCGGCACTAGCACTGCTCTTTGCAGAGGTGCTGACAAAGGACAGCACGGGCGATGGTGTTCTGCGTGGCGCGATCGACACGGGGCTACGGGCCTTCTTCGCGGTGGCGATTGCGATCTGGATCTGGCTGCTGCTGCCTTTCGATCTGGCGGGAATCTGGACCGCAGCGGTGATCATCTCCCTGCTTGGCGTTCTCCTCGTGCTGCTTCGCAACAAACTGATCATGCTGCACAGCAAAGTGGAGGTGCAGCTCCAGGAGATCCTCTCCGAGGCGGAGGAACGCCCGGTGCGTAGTCAGCAGGAGCTGCTACAGCCATACTCCGAGTGGAACATTCACCTGTACGAAGTGGTGTTGCCAAACCATACGGAGCACGCTGGCAAAAACCTGATCGAACTGAAGCTGCGCCAGCAGTTCGGATGCTCCATCGCCGGACTGGAGCGACACGGTTTCCCTATTCCAAACCCGGGGCCTGATCTCGTCCTCTACCCCGGTGACAAGCTCCTGATCCTTGCTACGCCCGAGCAGATCCAGAAAGCGCGCGCTTTCCTCGGCCAAACAAAACCGGCGGATGAGAAAACGTATCTCCTCGAGGAGATCGAGATGGAGGGGGTGATCGTCCCGGAAGGAAGTCCGGCTGCCGGCAAGCTGCTCGTCGAGCTGGAGATCCCCGCGGCGACCGGCGTACAGCTCGTCGGCATCGAGCGCGAAGGAAACCGCCTCCTCAACCCCGGGCCCTTCCAGGGGATCGAAGTAGGCGATCGCCTGCTGGCCTTGGGCACTCCCGAGCAGATCAGGCGATTTGAGCGGTGGTTGCGGGGTGTGCAGTTGGGGGATAGGTGAGAGCTACTGCAGATTGTCTTGTTGCACCGCCACCTCCGAGGCATCCTGGAAACGGATGAGCGTGCTGATCTGCAAGCAGAGGAAGCGCGGTTGTTCGAGATCTCCATGTGATGTCCAAGCTAAAGCTTTTTGCGTTTGCGCTGCTGCTAACCACGGGCTCCCTGCTCGCGGTGATCTACGTCAACCGGCCAGATCGGCCCGGGACCGAGGCGCCTGAGCTGGTTCAGCTTTCCGAGGACCTCTTCCTTACCTCGCAGCTGAAGCCCGAACACATTCGCTCATTGATGAATCAGGGCATCAGATCAGTGATTGATATTCGTCCCGATGGAGAAGCAGCGGATCAACCCTCCTCCGAGACCCTTGCCCTCGCGGCGAACCGGCGCAGATTGACTTTTCACTACGTCCCGGTGCCGCATGGGACTATTCCCGAGGAGGCAGTGGATGCATTGAGCGATGCCCTTTCCAAAGCACCGCGCCCCAGCGTGCTCTACTGCAGGACTGGACGCCGTGCCGCGAGGACCTTCGCGCTGGCGGAAGCATCCCGGGCGGATGGTCTGAATGCAGAGGAGATCATCGAACTGGTGCGCACAGCCGGCTTTTCCGCGGACGATCTTCGTGAACAAATTGCTCAACGCATTTCAAAACGAACCACTACTCCGGCAGTCGAAAACTGACGCTTATGAAATCTCCAAACACACCTGGCGATCTGGAAATCCTGTCCCACGTGGACGGCTCTGAACTGTCGGCTGGCTGGAAGAAAAAGATCCCGGAGTATTTCCTGCGGGCGGCGGCGGTGGGCGCAGGAATGTTCGTGGGAGGAATCCTGGCGCTTGTGATCGGATTGCATAATGGGTGGATCGAGATCCGTTGTTAGACACTGATTGCTTCTGCCATCGGCATGTTAAATTCAGAGCCGTTCACAAACGTGTCATTATACACCAGCTCTGGAGCAATGTTCGGCCTGGGAATGGCGGCGATGATCGTCTGCTCGCTTGGAACGATCATGTGGGCTGTGCGACTGAGGAAAACCCAGCGGTTGCACGAAAGACTCCCATTGCTGGTTTCACTCGCATTGCTTCCGTTTCTCCTGGCTGTTGGTGGCGTCCTGGTGGTGGTCGGCGGCCTGTGGATTGGAGTGATCTCAGGAGGGGCCGAATCATCGCTTCTCCTTGACCGCATCATGCCCTACGCGCTGCTCGTTCCATTGGGACTCATACTGGCCATGTCCACACTTGCGATTCTTTTCCTGATTCGCGTTCGCACTCGGGAGCCCTGAGTTTTTCTCTGAAAGTTCGTAGGTGTGACACCTATTCCGCACGGCTCCACGGGGCGCATATGGAGTGCGGTGGCGAGTTTTACGAGGCACCGCTTTGGAGGA
>CBINJX010000910.1:0-2729 GCA_966251085.1 uncultured Verrucomicrobiales bacterium | reverse complement strand
ATTCAGCGCGCCCGCTCGTCAATCCTCTAGTTGTGCTTTCCAACTTTCCATCGCGCGACTCCGCGATAGAGGATGGATGGTCGTTACATTTTTTGAAAATTCCCGAAGTGCAGCGCTATACCGAGGCTCCCGTCGCTTTCTGATCGGCCTGCGGCACCGCCGTCGGAAGGGCGCGGTGATCCATGCGCCGGGCAAGGAGAATCGCCCACGCGCTCAACCCGCCTGAAACCAGAAGCAGCGGCAGCAGACTCCAGCGGGATTGTGCCCAAAAGGATTGGGGCGGCAGTAGTTCGCCAATATTGAACGAAGCCCAGCGGGCTTGCGGCGAGCCAGGTGGGAAAAAGCTATAGGTAAATAGTCCTTCATGGATCCCCACCGGGTTTACCGATACGGGACCTTCGATCGAGCCGAGCAGGAACGGACTGGAGTCTCCGCGGATAATACTCTCCCGCAGCTCCGCCCGGAGCACATCAGGGCGAAAGCTTTGGGTCTGCCCGTCCTCACTTTCCACCTCGATACGATCCATCTCCTTCTTCATCTGCAACTCGAGCTGCTCCTCGAGAAGAGGCCAGGCTCGGCCGTAGGCAAAAAGAGGCCAGGCATAATCCGTGATCAGGTTATAGCTCCACTCCACTCGGCGATCATCCGTGCGCGCATGACCTCCGACTCCGACTGGATTCTGGGCATCCGTAACGGTCAGGAGAAAATGGGAAACGATGGAGAGCGTCGCCAGTCCCGAGGTCACCCACCGCCAGCGTGCAAATGCGACCACCAGGGGCAAAGCGAGGAACGGGAGTCCCGGAACCATGTAACGAGGCCCGGCGGAGAAGCCTGCGTGGTAGCCGTTGAAACTGGCATTCACCAGGAAGAAGAGCCCGAAGATCGCAAGGCAGAGCCGCGCCTCTGCGCTGTACTGCTTTTCACGCAGCCAGACCACGAGGCCATAGAAGCCGAGCGCCAAAACAGGGGCCAGGTAGAGGATTCCACGGAAGGGAGAGAAGAGCAGAAGCGACGCGATATAACCGTTGGGTAAGGCAAACATCCCGAGCGCTCCATTCGGGTCCTTGAAAAGCGGATTCTGGAAGTCGTTGTTGATCTTGAATGGCGAGCCAAAGCAGACCCAGCCGTACCAGGAGAAGAGAAGGAACGGACCGAAGCCGCCAAGGCCGTAGGCCACGACTCCGCGCCAGTTGAGCTTCCCGGGGCGTGTGGCCAGGAGAACATATAGACCAAAGAACAGGACCACAAAGGCCGCGACGTAGTTGGTAATCACCGCAAACCCGGCACACGCCCCTGCTAGAAAATGCAACCGGTCGGCGCGTTTGGGATCTTCCCCATTCTGCTGGCGAACGCGCCTGAGAAAGTAGAAGCCTGCCAACGCCAGTACAGCCGTAAGGTTGTGATCGAAGAAGATCGTGCCAAACGGGAAATAGGTGGTACCGAAGGCAAAGGTGACCGTAGCCAGAACGGCCGGCAGGAGCGCACCTCCGGCGAAGTCCCGGGCCATGCGGAAGAAGATCACACAACCAAGGGCGGAGAGGAGTCCGACGCTGCAGACAGTGGTGAGCCACGCATTGATGTTCAGGACCCACCAGCCGTCGGGATTGATCCCAAGCAGTCGTTCCGCATGGTAGACCAGGAAGTAAGCGGGAGTGCCGAGGAAGGAAGCACCCGGCGGTTTGTTGGGATGAAAATGCCCAGTGGAGGGAACATAAGAGATATCTCCCGAGGAGCACCATTCCACCATCGGCGCCTTTTCCACACCTTCCCCCAGTGGATGATCCCCGACCGGATAAAGGTTCCAGACCATATCCACCCACGCGAGCCGGTACCGGTTTCCTTCCGAGGTGAATTCGGCGTTCGTTACCGGGATCCGCACGAGGTCGGTGCCCGCATCATTTTTGCGATAGATCAGGTAATCATCGATCGCAAACCTCCCCTGCTCCACCATGGCGCGCACCTCTGCAAACCGGGAGTTCTGATTCCATCCGCCGCCCTGGTTGAAATACGCGAAGGCGAAGAAACAGGCGGTAAAGATGGCAATCTCGAGTCGCTGAAGCACCGTCATGTTCAGAGGCAATTGAAAACGAGGAAGTTGGAGCGGTTACCCGCCGGCGAGCGGGAAAATGGACTCTGTCCGACTTCTAGGAAACCTTTTTGTTCCTGACACCTGCCCGGTGAAGCGCATCGCTCGCCAAAATCATGAAAGGCGAATGCCACGGTAACAAACCGGTAACACGGGAAAGGTCTGATGGTGGCAGAGATCAGGGCACGCCCGCGCTGATCCAAAAATCCAAAACCAAAGATCAGACCATGAGACTCAACATCGATCGCAAACTCGCGGCACGAGCGGCTTTCACCCTTATCGAACTGCTCGTCGTCATCGCCATCATCGCAGTCCTCGCCGGTACGGCAATGCCTGCCATGCAGGGAGCGCTGGTGAGAGGCAAACAGACACAGGCACTCAGCAATGCACGGCAGATCGGCATCGCATTGAACATGTACGCCAGCGACAGCGATGGGCAGTACCCAAGCCAGCAGAGTTCCCCGGATGAGAGCATCTCGAATTCCAACGAAGCCTTCCGCCTGCTCTTCATCAACGGCTACCTGGAGAATGAAAACGTCTTCGCGGTCTCTGGCTCGAAGGCAGGTAGCAAAGCGGACAACAGAATCGACACCCCGGCACAGGTCCTCGCACGTGGTGAAAACCACTGGGCATATGTCGCCGG
>CBINJX010000909.1:0-2731 GCA_966251085.1 uncultured Verrucomicrobiales bacterium | reverse complement strand
AACTATTCACTTTCAGCGAAGCTGGTAATTGAGAGCCGCGAAATAGCGGATCGAGAACTTTTAGTATGCTCATTACCGGCCTTTGGGTGGCGTTCTCGAATTTCCGCCCTCGGCCTTCACGCGGAATACGAATCCGCTTATAGTATTACCGCTATGAACATCCGCATGATCTTCGGGTGCCTCTGCTTTGCCGCGAGTGTGTTTCTGTGCGGGCTACAGATGCTGCTTTTTCCCATCACCAGCCAGACGGCCGGTTTGTCGCTGATCGTCCTCTGTTTCATGACGACCCTCGCCTTGGTGCTCGGCAGTCTTGCGTTCGATGTTCCCGGGCGTGGCTCACAGGCGATCACAATCGCCGCACTAGCAGTGAGCCTGGTTGGACTGGTGTGGGGAGGACTGGCAGCGCTGGTTGCCAGCAGAAACATGACTCTTCTGGAGTATGTGATCCTGAGTCTTTATGTGATCCTGTACGCGGTGTTTGGATTGGTGTTTGCGATGCTCCCCAAACCGTCCGGGGAGAAGACGGAAACGAAGACTCAGCAACCCGGAGCTGTATAAGGGCGTTTTCGTTTCGCCGAACGGGCCCGGCGGAAACGAAACAATGCCGCAATCTGCTTCCACGGTCTCGCGAGCGGCATTCACGCCCGTTGAGGAAACTTCGATCGCGATCGATGCGGGTTTATAGAGCGTCCACAGGATTCGGGATGCAATAACTGCGGTTTGGAATGTCCTGAAGGAGGGTTTTTACATCATCCAAGCGGGTTCAGATGTCCTTCATAAGGGTCAAAATGCCCGAGATGAGGTTTTTTGCGTCATCGACGAGTTTTTTTTGCTCATCGATGAGCAAAAAAGCCTCATCTGAACCGGGTGCCCCTCATGCACGACCGAAAAACCCTCATCTACGAGGCTCAAACGCTCATCGATGAGCCGAAAACCCTCATGGATGAGGAAAAAACCCTCATCTGAACCGTGCACCCCTCATGCATGAGCCAAAAACCCTCGCCCATGAGGGAAAAAGCCTCATCGATGATGTAAAAACCCTCATCTCAAACATTTTGCCCCGGATTCCGCGTCTTTCGTACGAGATCACTCCCCTTCGCGACTGCTCATTCCCGTCGCGGTATCGGAGCAGCCGTGCTCTTCGCTGAGCGAATTGCCCACCATCCGACAGCGATAAAGATCACTCCGGAGAGCAGGAACAACCAATCGAAGATCGACACACCCTTCGCCTCGATGACGTGGTGAAGGTGCAGGATATGATGATCGATGATGCCTTCGATCAGATTGAAGAGCCCCCAGCCGAGGAACATCGCGCCGGCAAACGCCTTCCCTGACCAGAGTATTCCCGGGACCCGCGCCGCTTTCCAGAGAAGGATCACACCGATGAAGGTCATGGTCCAGGTAAACGCGTGGAACATGCCATCCCAGAACATGTTGATTTCCACATTGCGGATCGTGTCCTTCGGATAGCGCGCGGTCAGCATATTGTGCTGCTGAAGGATCTGATGGAAGAGGATGCCATCTACAAATCCCCCCAACCCTACTCCCAGAAATATACCTGCCCTCGTGAGCGGCTTCGTGATGGTCCGCGTATTTATTTCCATAGGTTTACTCCGGCAGGTAGCGGTTAAGTACGTAGAGGATGACGGCGAGCACAGGAAACGGAGCGGCGACCTCCAAAAAGGTGCGTCCGAAGGAGGAGCCGAAAATCTCCGCCCGCACCGCCTCGCCCGTCGGGGAGTCACAGATTGGACACCCGACTGCAGCCGAAAGAGCCGCAAACAGCAGAACGAGGAAAACTGCGTACCCTCTCATCGATCATGGATCGAAGATCTGCCGCGCGATGCGTGCACGCCCACAAAAGGGAATACTGTTGGGCCACGAAGCTGCACAAAAGACACAAGGAAAACGCAGAAGGGGCCACAAAAAGTGATGGATGCCGGATATCCCTCCTATCCGGATTCCGCCATTCACGCCCTTCCTCTTCTCTTTGTGTCTCTTGCGCCTTTTTGTGGCCGCCCCTTTACTCAAACCGAGCCGGCTGCCCCGTGGAGGAAAGCACGGCGCGCCAGAGTTCGGCTCCGGGATCGATCTTCCGGGAGCCACTTGCGATGAGATCGATCGGGACGTGAACAAACTGCCCGTTAAGGTAGCTGACGACCATTCCGGTTTTTCCGGCCATCGCGGCGTGTACAGCATGCCGGCTGAACCGGTCGCAGAGCACTGCATCATCGGTATTCGCGGGCCTGCCCCGAATCTGATAGCTCGGATCGAAGTAGCGCATGATCGCCTTCATCTGGCGCTCCTTGAAATGGCTCATGATCTTGTCCCGCAGGAAGCAGCCGATGTCGCTCAGCTTGAGGTTCCCTGAAGGATCCCGCTCTCCGCTCATCCCGAGAATGTCCTGACCTGCCCCTTCCGCGACGACGATCACCGCATGCTGGCGGGCCTTTAAGCGGCGTTCGAGCGCGGCGAGGAAGCCGTTTTCTCCTTCCAGCCGGAAAGGAACCTCTGGGACGAGACAGAAGTTTACATCCTGGCTCGAGACGGTCGCCGAGGCTGCGATAAATCCGGCGAGCCGCCCCATCAGCTTCACCAGGCCGATGCCATTGTGCACACTGCGAGCGTCCGTGTGCGCGCTGTCGCTCACGCGGCATGCCTCCTCGACGGCAGTATTAAAGCCAAAGGTGCGGGTCTCGAACGGCTCGTCATTGTCGATCGTCTTCGGGAT
>CBINJX010000908.1:0-2731 GCA_966251085.1 uncultured Verrucomicrobiales bacterium | reverse complement strand
AAGCCGACCCAAGGGTCCCGACCACGCTAGATGTGGGCGGCGCCTTGGTTAACGGTCCTGGTCCTGAGCGAGTAGTCAATGAGACCACCCGCCACTCTCTTTGCTGAAAGTTGAGGGTTGAGAGCTGAGGGTTGAGTGATTGGAACTGCCTGCCTTTCGCGAATTTTTCATGGGACTGTTCACCCGGTTTCTTCATTTCATCTTTGGTACGCCACGTCCGCCCCAGATCTCCGGGGATCGTGCCCCGCAGAGCATGCCTTATCAGCAGGCTCCGCCCGCCCAAAGGCAGCGTCCGGCACCGCGAACGCTCAACCTCGACGCCGGGCAGTTCACACCGCTGAGTGATGCGGATGTAAAGAAACAGGCGCGTGGATTGAAGTGGAACTGGGCCAGCGTCAATTTCGATCGTCGCGACCAGATCCCCTCCTCCGCTGAACCGCGTACCGCTCTGATCGACCGTGCGATGGTTGCCCAGGGACTTCTCACGCCTGAGCAACTGGTGGAGATTCACGAAGTCGGAGCCCGGATGGCCGAACTCCGCCCGGAACTCGCTGGTGCGCGAATCATTGCCGATAATGCAGTGGCAGTCGATGCAGCCGAACGTCGTGCGCGCAAAGAGCAGAAGAAAGCGGAAGCCGAAGCGAAGCGGCGTCAGCATGCGGAGGACGTGGTGCGCCGGAAGGCGACCGATATTATCTTCCTCGGACGCGGTGTTTCCGGAGGACTCGCCGATCGCCGCGCCAACATCGAGCGACTACAGGCACTGGGGCTCCCAATCCTCGCCACTCCCGCAGACATTGCACACGCGCTGCAACTCGAGATCCCGCGACTGCGTTGGCTCGCTTTTCATAGCGAGGCGAGTGCGGTGACTCATTACATCCGCTTTCAGATTCCAAAGAAGAGCGGCGGCACCCGCGAACTCGCCACACCCCACCGCGACCTGGCGCGCTGCCAGGAGTGGATCCGGCTGAACATCCTTGACCGTATCCCCCTGCACGACGCCGCACATGGATTCGTGCGCGGACGCAGCACGATGAGCAATGCAGTGCCACATGTGCGCCGTGCGATGGTGGTGAATGCGGACCTGAAGGACTTCTTCCCAAGCATCACATTTCCCCGGGTAAAAGGGATCTTTCAGGAACTCGGATACTCCCCCGCTGCCGCCACCATTCTCGCCCTGCTCTGCACGGAGAGCCCGCGTCAGCGTGTGAACTACGGAGGAAGGGAACTATTTGTAGCGATAGGCCCGCGCGCGCTACCTCAAGGCGCGTGCACCAGCCCAGCATTGAGCAATCTGGCCGCACGCGGACTCGACTCCCGGCTGGCCGGACTCGCCCGGAAACTCGGCTGGGATTACACGCGGTATGCCGACGACCTCACCTTCTCGGCAAACGGCGAACCTACCGAAAAGATCGGCTGGCTACTCGCACGCGTGCGTCACATCGTGTCTGAGGAAAGCTTCACGGTGAATGAAAAGAAGACGCGGGTGCAAAGGCCGAATTCCCAGCAAACGGTGACAGGCATCGTGGTGAACCATCGTCCGAACATCCCACGCGAAACCGTTCGCCGTCTTCGTGCAATTCTGCACAAGGCCAAAACCGAAGGCCTCGCTGCTCAGAATCGCGAGAACCACCCGCACTTCGAGGCCTGGGTGGTGGGAATGATCTCCTATGTCACCATGGTAAATCCCGACCGCGGGCGAGAGCTACGAGAGCAGTACGAGGCGCTCGCAAAAAGAGAGTAAGCGTGGAGAAACGGGGCGTCTCTGAAGTGCGGTAGCGAGCCGGCAGGCGACGCTACCGTTTTGGATAGAACGCGGTATACCCGCCGGGTACCCCGCAGGCTCGAGTGAGTGATGAAGGGTAGGATCGAAGATACTGTGCCAACTTTCAGGTGTGCGCAGCTAATTTCATCGCGCCGGCCTCTCGATGCGGAAAAGCCGGATCGGAGTTATTTGCACTTCGCCGTCCCGCTGGATTTCCGTTTCGGAGACGGACCAAAACACTGAAGAATGCAGATCTGTCGCCCGCTTCAAGGTGTCATGGTGGTCGACTCGCGTCTCCTCCGGGACGGAATCATCGAGCACCAGCATACGGACATCCCCCTTTTTTAAGGCCTCGGCCATTTCATGATCCCCATGATACTTCGGCCTATATCCCCGTCCGCTCCATTGATTGCTGGCCAGTGCTTTGCTTGCGCGCTGGACGGTATAGCTGGGACGCTGCGGGTCCCGGATCGCCATCTCGGCAATGAACATTCCCTCCCCCTGGGCGTCGGAGGAAACAAGGACTGGCTCGCCGGGCTGCACAGTCTGCACAACTTCCTCGGCGACAGCCGAGAAGCCGCTAAATTCCTTCACCTGAACGGGTAAGAAGCTGGCAAACATCAGAACCACAGCGACTCCGGCTGCCACTTTCGCCTTTGGAGACAAAGGGGCGTCGCCGCGAGTCGATTGCTGGGCCAACCAGTGAAGAGCTGCATGGAAGCCGGCGATAACGAAGAGCAGTGCCGCGGGAAGCGCAGGGATCAGGTGCCGGGCCTCCAATCCTACGGGCAACACGGATTGAAAGAGCAGGATTGCAAGGATCAGGGCGCCTGCTGCCATCCAGAAGCCGTGCTTCTGATCAGATCGTTTCCGCAGGACCACATAGAGCCCCAAGACGAAGAACACGAGCAACACCGGCCCCAGCGCCATTCCAAACTTCCCCAAGTAATAGGGTAGCGCCTCCAA
>CBINJX010000907.1:0-2731 GCA_966251085.1 uncultured Verrucomicrobiales bacterium | reverse complement strand
CTTTCTGGCACCACAGGCTGTCCTCGCCGCAGTGGAGCCAGCGCTTGATCCGCATTCCTATTCCGGACCCGCATGGTCGCCGTACCTGGTGGGAGCTGGAATTGGTGTGTTATCGTGGCTGACCTTTTATTTCTCTGACAAGGCTATCGGTGCGTCTTCCTTTTATGCAACTTTGGCAGGTGCGTTGGGGAAACTGATTGCCCCGAGGCACACGTCGTCGCTCAAGTATTACCGCGAGAATCCACCAAAGTTCGACTGGGCCGTTGTATTCGTAGGCTGTGCAATCGTGGGCTCTTTTATAGCGGCTTATACTGGCGGAGAGATCACCAATGAGTGGCTTCACCCGATGTGGGTTGCCCGATTCGGTGATAGCGTCGAACTACGGGCTGTGATCGGCTTTTTCGGTGGAGTGTTGATGGCAGTTGGCGCCCGGCTCGCTGGCGGATGCACAAGCGGTCACGGGATCAGTGGTACGCTGCAACTCAACGTGGGCTCATGGATCACCGTGGCCTGCATGTTTGCGGGCGGAATAGTGACCGCTATGTTGCTCTATCGTTCCTAATACGATGAACGACGCCGGCAAAAAGACTGAAGAAGTCAGCGAACCGAAAGCACAATCAGGTGCGGGCGGAAAGCTCATGTTGGCGGCAGTATTCGGGCTGGTATTCGGGTTCCTGTTGCAGAAAGGAGGGGTGACAAAGTTTAACGTGCTAATCGGGCAGTTGCTCCTGCTCGACTGGACGGTTGTGAAGGTGATGATGTCGGCGATTCTTGTCGGGATGCTAGGTGTCTTCACCCTCCACAGGTTGGGGCGAGTGAAGCTCCACCTGCAACCTACGCGTTTTGGAGCAAACATTATTGGAGGGCTCGTATTCGGAGTAGGCTTTGCGCTGATTGCCTATTGTCCGGGCACAGGCGCCGCGGCTTTGGGGCAGGGGAATTGGGATGCCCTGTTCGGCATCCTCGGCCTCATGGTCGGCTCGTATTTCTACGCGGAACTTTCAGAATGGCTGGACCGCTCTGTAAAAACGTGGGGCAACAAAGGGAAACTGACATTGCCGGATCTGCTCCGTCTCCCGCGCGGTGCTGTCGTTGTGGGAGTGGCAACTCTGCTTGCAGCAGTACTGCTTGTGCTTGAGCGTTTCACAGGGCGATGAACTGCACTGAATATACGAACCCGTCGTCGAATGTGTGAAGAGGCGCGGCTGGCGTGCGCTACGCGCCTCAGCATGAGTGGGCCAGTAAGAGGCTATCCGAATTGGCTCCCTGCGGAGTGAATTCCCTAAGAATGGAGTTCACGTTCGCCAATTGAGGGAAGCACGGGGCCGGAGATCCCTCGGCAGAGGCAGGAGAGCGTAAGACAATTCAGAGCTGCAGTCTTCCTCTGGGGGAAAACTCTTATCCGCAAGTGCCGGTATATGATACATGCGGAGTGCTGAACGACTTCGTAAGTTCTCTTAAAGGCCGAAAGGAGAAGGAAAATGCGTACGATTGCCTGTGTTTGGCTGGGAATGATCTTGTGCTTGGGGAGTATCGCGTCTGGTGCGCAGCAATGGAGTGCAGCCGATATTGCCGCAGTGCGGAAGGCGGCACAGGCCGTGTTCGGGCCGATTCCCGCGAAGATGCCCGGCAGTGAGAAGGATACTCCCGAGCGCGTGGAACTCGGCAAAAAGTTATTCTTCGAGAAGCGGCTCTCGGCCAATGAAACGATGTCGTGCAACACCTGCCATCAAGTGGACCAGGGCGGCTCTGGGGTGGACCGGGAGCCGACGTCGGCGGGCGCATTCGGAAAGCGGGGCGAACGCAATGCGCCAACCGTTTACAATGCCGGGTTCCACGTCGCGCAATTCTGGGACGGCCGCGCGCCGACCTTGGAGGAGCAGGCCAAGGGTCCGATCCTGAACCCGATGGAGATGGCGATGCCCAGTGCGGGGGATGTGATCAAGCGCATAGCCGGCGACCCGGAATACCAGAAGCTCTTCGCAAAGGCATTCCCGGAGACCGGAGGCAAGATCACGTACGACAATGTCGGGGCAGCAATTGCGGCGTATGAACGGACCTTGAAGACCCACGATCGATTCGACGATTTCCTGAAAGGAGACGACAAGGCGCTGACGCGGGAGGAGTTGTCGGGACTGGACCTGTTCATGAAGACCGGCTGTACAGCTTGTCACAACGGTCCGCTCGTTGGGGCGCAGAGTTTCCAAAAGATGGGCCTCGCGAAGCCGTATGAGAACACAATCGACCTCGGCCGTTATGGAGTGACGAAGGAGGAAGCCGACAAGTACCGCTTCAAGGTTCCGTCCTTGAGGAATGTCGCCCTGACTGTGCCGTATTTCCACGATGGCGCAGTTACGTCGCTGGAGGAGGCGGTGAAGAAGATGTCCACTGCACAACTCGGGAAGGATCTTACCCTTGAAGAGGCGCAGCTCATTTCAGGGTTTCTGAGAGCCCTTTCCGGCAAGGAACTCGTTGCGCAGGAGCCTCCTAAAAACCCTGAAGGCCACAAAGGTGCGCAATAGATATCGAGAATGCGCTCAAGAGGGAGATGTTAGTCAATTCCCTGGTCTATTGTCCGGTTGGTCAATGCGTTGAATGCAGCAATCATCCTAGAGACTACAGTTGAGAGTTGCGGGGCGCGTGAAGGCGGGAAGAAAGAGCGCATGGAAGATCATGCATTGAGATCGCGACCCAACTCTTGTCCTCCACCGAGGAGCGCTTGCGCCGTAGC
>CBINJX010000906.1:0-2740 GCA_966251085.1 uncultured Verrucomicrobiales bacterium | reverse complement strand
AGGCTGGCGCAGGGGGCATGTGCCAGCATGATGCATTCGTCCAATCTGCCCCATAAGTCCCATCCGTCCTCGCAGGACCGCTGCAATGCAAAAAGGGACGCGCCGTGAAGCGCGTCCCTGGAATGTCTTTTCGACCGTTGATGGAGTTTCGATCCGCCCTCAGGCGTCACTCAACCCTCAACAAATCTTCAGAACCTTCGCGACGATGTCGGTCGGTCGCGGAAGCTGCTTCACTTCGAGCTTCGGGCTGTAGATCGCCGGTGCGTCGATGGCGCTGACGCGGAGAACCGGAGCGTCGAGATCGTCGAAGCAGTGCTCCTGGATCATCGCTGCGATCTGGGCATCGACGCCGCAGAAAGGCTTGTTCTCTTCGATGAGCACAGCGCGATGTGTCTTGCGCACGGAATTGAAGATCGTCTCCTGATCCAGCGGACGGATGGAGCGAATATCGATCACCTCGGCATTGATGTCGTGCTCGGCGGCGAGCAACTCGGCTGCCTTGAGGGCAGTCAGCAACGCACGGCCGTGGGCGATGAGGGAGATGTCAGTGCCTTCCTTTTTCACGTCGGCCACGCCGAGCGGGATGAGGTATTCTTCATCAGGCACTTCACCCTTCTCACCGTAGAGCAGCGTGTTCTCCATGAACATGACCGGGTCATTGTCACGGATCGCAGTCTTCATCAGCCCCTTGGCGTCGTAGGGAGTGGCCGGGCAGACGACCTTCAGACCGGGAACGTTTGCGAGCATGTTCTCGAACGTGTGGCTGTGGGTCGCACCGACATTGGTGCCGCCGTTTGCGGGACCGCGGATGACGATCGGGCAGTTGATCAGGCCACCGCTCATGTAGCGGACGAAGCCGGCATTATTGACGATCTGGTCCCAGGCGACACTGGCGAAGCTCCAGAACATCAGCTCCATCACCGGCCGCAGGCCGAGCATGGAAGCGCCGACGCCCATGCCAATGAAGGCACCTTCAGAGATCGGCGTATCGACGAGACGCTTGTCGCCCCACTTCTTCCAGAGTCCCTGGGTGACTTTATAGGCACCATTGTACTCAGCGACTTCCTCACCGAGGACAACAACATTCGGATCGCGCGCAATCTCCTCATCCAAGGCGTGACGCAGAGCTTCGCGGTAGGTGATTTCAGGCATGGCTCAGAAATAATTAGCTCGCACTCAGACGCTGAGTACGGGCGTCGAAAATTCGAAAGAGATTAGTCGTTGAAGAAGTGACGCCCGGTACGTCCGGCCTCTGTTCCACGATCCACTTCGAAGTAAACGTCTTCCGTAATTGAGCTATCAGCTGGCAACGGGCTTTCCTCGGCAAACCGGCCGCTCGCCTCTGCTTCTTCACGGGCTGCGTTATCAAGCTCCTCATACTTCTCTTCAGTAAGTACCCCCTCCTGAATCAAGCGAGCTTTGAAGAGACGGATCGGATCGTGGCTATCCTTATAGCGCTCAATTTCCTCACTCGTACGATAGCCGCCTTTGTGCATCGAATCCGCCACGGAGTGACCGTAATAACGGTAGGTCGCAATCTCCAGCACCGTCGGGCGGGACTGGCGGTGCGCACGCTCCATCGCAATCTGCGCCTTTGCACGCACCTCATAAATCTGCTCACCGTTGCAGGTATCCCAATCGATTGCGAAACCAGCAGCGCGCTCTGCCAGGCAGGAGCGGAAGGCGCTGGAGCGCTCGAGACTCGTCCCCATTGAGTACTGGTTGTTCTCAATGATGTAAATAATCGGCAGATCGAACAGAGATGCCATATTGAGGCACTCGTAGAAGACGCCCTGGTTCACGGCCCCATCCCCCATGAAGCACATCGCCGCCCCGGTAAGCCCTTTGTACTTCAACCCGTAAGCGAGACCGAGGCCGAGAGGTGTCTGGCCACCAACAATACCGTGACCGCCCCAGTAATTCTTGTCCGGCGCAAAAAAGTGCATGGAACCGCCCTTCCCTTTCGAGCAACCAGTAACTTTGCCGAAAAGCTCCGCCATGCACTCGTTCATGCTCATGCCAACAGCCAGCGCATGCCCGTGATCCCGGTATGCGGTAATCACATGGTCATTCGGGCCCATCAGCGAGCAGGTGCCGACCGCTACGCTCTCCTGACCAATGTAGAGGTGCAGGAAGCCACCCATATACCCACCCTTTTGATAATATCGATTCGCCTCCTGTTCAAAGCGCCTGATGCGCAACATGTCGCGCATAAGCTTGATCTTGTCCTCAGGCTTAAGGGCCTGGTTAATCGGTGCGGAGGAAAAATCGCGGGTTTCTACGGCAGTTTCCATAGTGGGACGGCGGCGGTTCAGACGAAGATGTAAACATCGCGCGGCATCCGCGCAACTGAGAAGAAGAAATGAACCAAAACTTCCCTCCGTTGCGCCCGAGATGACATTTTTTCGGCACAGCAGGCCGAATTAATGACGGATTTTGGGCATTTTACACATTACAAAGCCTATAATCGGATAAGCAATTCCCCTAGCCTCCTATCCAAAGCGTGAACAGCTTGTGGAACATTGATGGCGGAAATGGCGAAACCGCACCCCTGAAATTAAGAAAACCGGGAGCGCAGGAGCGCTCACCGGCATATTTTATTCAGCTTTCCGTGATCTCCAGAGAGGAGTGCTTACATCATCGATTCGAGATGTCCGACGCGAAGTGTCTGCGGTCCGCCTTCGATGAGGAACTTCAATCGGCTTAGATCCTCAACCAATTGCTGCTCCGGGGCTTCGCC
>CBINJX010000905.1:0-2742 GCA_966251085.1 uncultured Verrucomicrobiales bacterium | reverse complement strand
GGTGAAACTCGTGCAGGAGGAGACCGGGACAGGCACCGCGAGGCATCCCCTCGCATACCTGGTCGAGGCAAGTGATGACATCTGCTACCTGCTTGGCGATTTGGAAGATGCTATAAAAAAGGATGTAATCCGCTGGTCCGATGCCGCGGAAGTATTCGCAGCGGATCCATGCGGCAAGGCTCTCGTGGAGAGCACCGAGCGTTTCCGCCAGAAATGCAGCAGTCTCCACTCCGGCAAATCGCTTGATGAAGGCGCCGCACAGCATTTTCGAGTCGGTGCAATGCGTGAGTTTGTGCAGGCGGTCGCCGCGACATTCCTCGATCGCCATGATGAGATTCTCTCCGGAACTTATACAGGCGAGCTGATTGCCGATTGCCAATTCGGCAGTCTGTTTGCCGTGCTCAAACGCTTTTCCCAACAGCGGATCTACGCGGCCAACGAAACCGTGAGACTGGAAGTGCTAGGGTACCGCGTCATTCGGGATCTGCTGGACACCTTCAGCGTTGCGCGCCGGGATGCGAAGCCCAATAGAATCGAGGGCAAGTTGTACCAGCTCATCTCTCACAATTACCGGGCCGTCTATGAGCACCGGGAAGCATGGGAGGAACACTTTCCCGACGAATACCGCCGCATGCTCCTGATCTGCGACTACATCTGCGGAATGACGGATACGTTCGCCATGCGACTCCATTCGCAGCTGACGCAACGCGTATGAGCGATGTCCGCCGCAAGAAACGCCTCCTGACGGAAAAGATTCAGCGCTTTCTCCGGAGCGACAATCAGGTCGCCAGGAAACTGCGGCAACTCGCGAACGGCAACTGGCGAACCTACCTCTTCGGAGGAACGGTGCGGGAGATCCTTTTGAAGCTGGACGATTCCCAGATCCGGGATCTCGACGTGGTAATCGACGACGAGGGGTTCCCCAGGTTCCGCAGCGCCTTCGAGGCACAAATCACCGGAACGAACCGTTTCGGCGGGCTGCGTCTCGTCCTTGACCGCATCCCGGTGGATGCATGGGCGCTTTCATCCACCTGGGCTTTCCAAGCCGGGCATGTCCCGCACGCTTTCCTGCATCGGCTCCCCGAGACGACTTTCCTCAATATCGACTCTGTGGTCTTCGAAATCACTCCGGGCCGGGTAAAAAGACGGCTGCTGGCAGAACCGTTTTTGGAAGCGCTGGAGAACAACGTGCTCGATATCGTCCTCCCGGAAAACCCGCATCCATCGCTGGCAGCAGTCCGGACAATCCGGATGCACCTGCGGTACGACATGCCAATGTCGCGACGACTGGCGCAGTACATTCTTGAATATCTGGAGCAGGCAGGAATCGAAGGCTGCCTTGAAGAACAGCTACGGCATTACCACCGAGTGGTGGTGGATCAGGAAGAGCTTAAGATGCTGTGCAGTAGCTTGCGAGAGTTCATGGCCAGCGAAAAAACGAAGACGCTGGAGCGGCGGCGTCAGATGGGGCTTTTCGAGGAACGGTAGGAATAGAGGATTGCGGATCGTAGCCCCTTCGCAATCAACCGCATCGCCATCAGACGGGCGCATCTCCGTTTGTGCATGGTGACAACCGCAACCGGACGAGAGCCGATTATTGGGTTCTTTGCACGAAGGGTTAAAGCGGCAGCGGCGTCTCGCCGCATTGGCGCCATGGGAGAGCCGGGACGGCTCTGCCACCTTGGAGCCTGTCTGCGAACCCGCATCTGATAGTTTGCAGCATTTCGGGAATGGTTCGCATTCCGGCGCGATTAGGCGGCGCCGTTTGCTCTGTAGGTTTCCGGCTCCGGTTCAAGAGCTGGCTGGAGGTCAATCGGAAGAGCAGGATTCAGAGGCCAGAGCCGCACCCGTACCCGCTACTGTGCCTCAATCCCGTTCTGCGCGACGGTGATATAATCGAGGATCCGCGCCTGCTGCGCGTCGTTCAACCCGGCACGCCGCGCCATTCCAGCGATAGCGTTGCGCCATCCACCGATCGATCGCGAGTCGATCAATTCCAGATCGTGACACTCCGTACAGCGAGTGGTGTAGAGCTGACGTCCCTCTTCCAGGGCTTTTGGTGAATGCGCTCCCGCTACGGCCAACAGTTTCTCATTCACCTGCGGAGCGGTGCGTTCCTCCCAAACACCTTCCATTTCGTTTCTCAGTGCGATCAGCTTCGGGTGATCCACACAGTATTTCAACCCTCGCTCCAAGGCAGTCAGCGCGTGGATCGCTCCCTTCTCAAAGCGTCGCATGGAATCCGCCGCCTTGTAGCTATCCTCCGCGTCGGCAATTCCCCGCTTCACCTTATCCTGTAGAGTCTTCAAATCCGGACGCTCCGGCTCCACCTTTGCCGCTTCATCGGCATAGCGGGAAGCCTCCATCAGGCGATGGAGCGCCACCGCCTGGCGGCAGCGTGCTACTGCGCGATTGGAAACAGTGACACGCTTCGTGAGATCTTCACGATCGATCCGGGATGCTGGAAGGGTGTTAGACGGCACGTTAGCGAGGGCCTGAGCAGCGAGACGATCAGCCCCCTCATCCAACGGAAGCGCCAGACTGTAGTGGCCGAGCTTTGATAACTGCGCCGCAACTTCCCGAAGACCACTCAGTGTATTGAGAAACGCCTGTTTTGCAGCACCTGCCTGAGCTGCCCTAGCCTGCCCCGCTGCAGCGATCGCACCGTTTACTCTCGAGGCGATTGTCGTTGCCAGTGCCCGATGCTGAGGGTCCTGAGCCGCGCGCAGCAACAGGCGTCTG
>CBINJX010000904.1:0-2756 GCA_966251085.1 uncultured Verrucomicrobiales bacterium | reverse complement strand
GGCTGTGTCGCTGCGGGAATACTCTGCGCCGCTCGATTGATCCTTTTTCCCGCTCGGAAGATGGAATTCCGATGTCGCTTTAGCGGTTTTCTCTCTCCCCTGATGGATTGCGCCTGTTGGTTGATCCATTTTCCATCTCCACCTGTGGTTTCTGCCGCTCGCCTGGTTCTTTACTCCTACCGGGGAGCGACGCCGCTGCGACTTTCGTGTCTCGTGCGGAGGATCACATCATCCGGCCTCTTTTTGCAAGAAACTGAGATGGGCCACGCACAGGTCTGGCAATACACTGAACTCGAGTATCCTACACCCGATCCCTTGTACGTTCCGATGTAATTCATCAAAGGGCTCCGCAAGAGAGCAAAGAGTGAAAACGACGAGAACGCCAATACTGGACGCCAGCAACCAGAGAGATCTGCCCGGAAAAGGAACATTGCACGCGAGCGTGTCAAGACACGCGTTGTGTATTCGGTTCTTTTCTTGTCACTACACACTTCACCGATACTTTCTGCCCTTTGTTTTACAGGGATAAACACCGTACTTCAGGGATCACTCATGCAGCCTATCCACACATTTAACGTTGTACCGAAACTTCCGGAAGCTCTCGAGCCGCTACGCGAGATTGTTTTCAACCTTTGGTGGACGTGGCAGCCTGACGCGCGGAAGCTTTTCCGTCATCTCGATCCCGAGTTGTGGCACAAAACCAACCACAACCCACTGCGAATGTTGCAGCTCTGCCGTCAGGCCCGGCTGGTCGAGGTATCGAAGGACGATGATTTCCTGCGGGAAATGCACTCGGTCCACGCCCGGTTCCGCGCATACCTCATGCGGCCGGACACCTACGGGAAGCTGCGCCGGGCGTACACCGCGCTGAATCAGCCCGTTGCCTATTTCTCCGCGGAGTTTGGCTTCCATGAGTCGATCCCGAACTACTCCGGCGGTCTCGGCATTCTCTCCGGCGACCATTGCAAGTCGGCCAGCGATCTCGATATCAATTTCATCGCGTTCACCCTTCTCTACCGGCACGGCTATTTCCGTCAGCAGATCGGGAAGGACGGCTTCCAGGAGAGCATTCAGCTGAACCAGAACTTCAGCCATCTCCCGGTACAGCCTGCCCAGGATAAGGATGGCAAGCCACTCTACATCCACGTCGACCTGCTCGGGCGGCAGGTTCGGGTAAAAGTGTGGAAGATGGCCGTGGGCCGCATCACCCTCTTCATGCTGGATACGGATATCCCGGAGAACAGCGATGAGGATCGTCTGATCACGGCGCAGCTCTACGGCGGTGATACCGAGATGCGGATCAAACAGGAGATCGTACTCGGCATCGGCGGGGTTCATGCCCTCCATGCTCTGGGGATCACCCCGGCCGTGTACCACATGAACGAGGGGCACTCCGCCTTCCTCTCGCTCGAGTTGATCCGTCGTCAGGTAGTGGACAACAAGCTCGACTTCTACTCCGCACTGCAGGTCGTCGCGACGGGCAACATCTTCACGACCCACACGCCGGTTCCTGCCGGCAACGATGCCTTCCCGCTGGATCTCATGCGGAAGTACTTCGGCGACTATCCCAACAGAGTCGGCATTGACTTTGAGACTTTCGCCAGCTTCGGCCAGACGCGGCAAGATCCGCATGAGCCGTTCTCCATGACCATTCTCGCCCTGCGCACCTCGCGTCACGCAAATGGCGTAAGTGCGCTCCATGGCAAGGTCTCCCAGGGACTGTGGAAGGATGTCTGGCTCGGAGTGCCGCAGGATGAAGTGCCGATCACGAGCATCACGAACGGCATTCATACCAAGACGTGGATGGCGCCCGAATTTGCGGCCCTGTATGACAAGTATCTCCCGAATTGGGAAGAACACCTGATGGAGCCGGAGTTCTGGCGCGGAGTGTACGACATTCCGGACGAGGCCATCTGGGAGACGCATCAACAATTGAAGCAGCGCCTGGTCGATTTTGCCCGTCAGCGTGTACGCGCCCAGCGCGAGCGCCTCGGTGAATCCCCGGACAAGATCCGCGCGGCGGCACGCCTGCTCAACCCGGAGGTGCTCACAATCGGCTTTGCGCGTCGGTTCGCGACCTACAAGCGCGCCACCCTGCTCTTTCAAGATCCCGAGCGGCTGCACAAGCTGCTGAGCAATACCGAGCGCCCCGTGCAGTTCGTCTTCGCCGGCAAGGCGCACCCGAAGGATGAACCCGGCAAGCGGTTCATTCAGGAGGTGTACAAATTCACCCGGATGCCGGAGTTTGAAAACCGGATCGTCTTTATCGAAGACTACGACACCTACGTCGGACGCCGCCTTTATCAGGGGGTGGATCTCTGGCTGAACAACCCGCTCCGTCCCTTGGAAGCCAGTGGCACGAGCGGCATGAAACTGCCCCCGAACGGCGGCCTAAACCTGTCGGTCCTCGATGGCTGGTGGTGCGAAGCTTACGAGCAGAATCAGAAAGCCGGCTGGGCGATCGGAGCCGAGATCACGGAAGGATCCGTCGAGTTCCAGAACGAAGTGGACGTAGCGAGTCTCTTCCACATCCTGGAAACGCAGGTGGTCCCGCTTTACTACGCTAAGCCGGATGGCCGTCTGCCGCTCGCATGGCTGCAGCTGATGCGGGAGTCGATCCGCTCGGTGGTCCCGGTCTTCAATACACACCGGATGGTCAAAGAATATGCCGAAAGCCTGTATGAGCCGGCAGCCAAGGCACATGCTGCACTGGGTGCAAATGGTGGCCGTCACGCAATGGAGCTTTCCAAGTGGAA
>CBINJX010000903.1:0-2759 GCA_966251085.1 uncultured Verrucomicrobiales bacterium | reverse complement strand
TGATTTCAGAGTCAAGGATCGTCCAAAATGACTCTAGCACGTTTCGCTTTATGAAGTCTCTATTGATAGGATCGGCATTACTGGTGAGCACGTTGGCTGCCAACGCTACTCTCGTGCTCGTGCAAGGAGAGAGTTACGAGTACCAGTTCGATGGTCTTCCCTTTGCTTTCACCGTCTGGAGGGGCCTCGGTGCAGGGGTGGGTGGAGAAGTACGAATCACCCTTGGAACTGAGTCGTTCGATCCCTCAGGCCTTCGAATCGAAATGTTTGAGAACCCTGATTCAAGTTCTCCGTTTTTTGAAGGATTCGGTACTCGTGACGGCATAGCGATTCGTCATTTCGAAAATTACCGCTGGACGGATTCGACAGGCAAGGTCCGCCTGACAGCGCTCTCTGGGAACTTTGAGATTACAAATGTGCAACTGACCGCTTCAGTGTCCGCATTACGGAACGGAAAGGTCGACATCGACTTTTACCAGCGCAATATCGATCCGGTTCCTGAGCCTGGAACGGGAGGACTAATGCTTATTGGTGGTCTATCGCTCGTAGGCTACCTTCAACGCCGTAGACGGTCTAAACACCTCGCTTAACAGAGGCGGCACCTCATCCCCTCCCCGCTCTCGACTTCCCGCCGCGCTCGGCTGAGAGTGCGCGCACATGAAAGATGAAATGATCCTGGTAGTCCGCCGTTCGCTCTTTGACGAACTCGGCGCGTTCCAGGGACTGAACTTTGAAGTCGAGCGTTACCTCCCTGCATTTCTCACGCAGGGGAACAATTTCTTTACCAATCGCCCCCAGGCGGAGACCGATCCCTCACTCAAGCAGATCATCCCCTACGTGATCCTCGTCCATGAGGGGCGGGTACTGCATTATGTGCGCGGAAAGAAAGGCGGAGAGCAGCGCTTGGCAGCCAAGGGCTCCATCGGCATCGGCGGACACATGAACGATACGGATACGGCGTCCTCTACCTTTAATGAGGTCGCCTACCGCACCGCCGTCGAGCGGGAGATCGGGGAGGAGCTGCGGTTGAACAGCAAATACCGGGATTATGTGGTGGCTCTGCTGAATGACGACTCGAATGAAGTCGGGAAGGTCCACCTCGGTGTGGTCCATATCTTCCAGCTCGAATCCGCGGACGTGCAGGAAGGCGAGGCGGTGATCACAGAGCTGCAGTTCCTCGACCGCGAACAACTTGCGGCCCGGAGGGAATCGATGGAAACGTGGTCACAGATCTGCTTCGATCACCTCGACCAACTGCTCGCGGCAGCAACCCCCTAGTAAATGGAAACTTTTCGCCAGATCCTCAAAGCGGCAGCGGACTCCGGAGCCTCGGATATCCACCTGAAGGTGGGCGGCCCGGTGATGTTCCGCATCCAGCGCAATCTCGTTCCCGTGGAAGCGCCGGTGCCCACGCCGATGTGGATCGCCTCGGTACTGCAGCAGGTCGTTCCCGGCCCGATGTTGAAGCGCCTGGAGCAGGAGCATGAACTGGATCTGGCGATCGAGGTAGCGGGCGCGGGCCGGTTCCGCGCCAATATCTATCAGCAGCGCGGCAACTATGTGCTGGCGCTGCGGCTGGTGAAGTCGGAGGTCCGCAATTTCGAAGAACTCCATCTACCAGACATCGTCCGCCGGATCGCAGAATCACCACGCGGGATCATCATCATCTGCGGCGCGCCCGGCGCGGGTAAGTCCACGACGCTGGCAGCGATGATCCAGCATCTCAACAAGACCGTCCGCCGGCATATCATCACGCTGGAGGATCCGATCGAATACCTCTTTGAGGACGAGATGTCGGTGATCGAGCAGCGGGAAGTCGGCCTAGACACCGTGAGTTTCGGCGCCGGACTCCGGCATGTATTGAGGCAAGATCCCGACGTGCTCGTCATTGGCGAGATGCGGGATGCCCAGAGTGTCACTGCGGCGGTCAGCGCAGCCAGTGTGGGTACCCTGGTGGTCGCCACCCTCCACACCAGCGATGCCACACGTGCCATCCGGCGCATCCTCGAATTCTTCCCCAGCGCCGAGCGTGAACACGCCCGGCGACAGCTGGCCGGCACGCTGCACGCCGTGATCTGCCAGAAACTCGTTCGCTCCAAGGATCAGGTCATCCCGGCGCTCGAGATCCTGGTGAATACGGCTTCGGTCGCCAAGCTTCTGGAGAATGATCAGATCGAGAAGCTCCCCGCCGCAATTGATCTGGGTGCGGGTGACGGAATGCAGTCGTTCGATCAGGCCCTACTGAAGCTCGTGGAAGCAGGAACGATCACCCAGGCCGAAGCCTTCCATCAGGCACCAAATCCCGAGGCATTGAAGATGAAACTGCAAGGGGTGGTACTGACCGAAACGCGGCGGATTCTGAAAGTGCGGGACTGAGCCGCTCCAGATCCAGAGAGAAATCTGGCCGCAGAAAGGCACAAAAACGCAACATCTCTCACCGGTAACTGAGGAGGCGCTTGCGCTCCCTGGTGGAGGGCTGGAGTTGGGTAGAGAAGCTCAGGGCGCAATCTTCCATGCGCACTTTCTTCCCCTCTTTACCCGCACGCTCAGCTCATTGCCTGCTCTCAACCCTCAACCGCTCTTTTCAGGATAAAGACGCAATCGTATTCGGCAGCAAGCGTGCTGTTTGAACTTACGGCATTGCCCCTCGGGAAAGCCGCCCCTGAAAGGGGCAGGGACAATAGCCCAGGGCAAGTCTCGCCTGCTCCCGCAGTCTCGGGAGCAGGCGATACGCCGCCCTGGGTAGCCGGTCAAAAGCG
>CBINJX010000902.1:0-2761 GCA_966251085.1 uncultured Verrucomicrobiales bacterium | reverse complement strand
TGGCGGGGCATCCTTCAGGAGAGATGGAAGGGTGCGTGCGAATTCTTCTCCGGCAGCCTGCGCGTCGCGTTGCGCTGGGAGCGGGCGGTACAGGCCGACGACACGGTCACGGCCGAGATCCTTTGTCCAGCTGCCGAGTGCATCGAGGGCTTCGAGTCGGGTGGTTTCGCTCGCTTTCGGATCCGCTGCGAGAGCAGCAAGCGATTTGGCTGTCGCCGGGGTGCCGAGACGGTAGGCGGCATTGATCGCACGACGGGCGATGGGCGTCGGCAGGCCCGAAGTGGCCGTCAGGCTGGCGAGCTGCGGCATCGTCGCATCGATCGGCTCGTCGTGAATGGCACGCACCGCTTCGAGCACGATCTGGATATTCTTATCGGAGAGGAATCTCACCACCTCGGGGCTGGCGAGACGCCGGAGGGCGAGCAGTGCTCCGGCTCGCACTGCGGAGGAGCTGTCCGTGGAAAGTTTAGCGAGCGTCTTTGTTTCGGCGCATTTGGAGAGTGCCAGGGCCGCGGCGTGGCGCACATAGGCATCCTTGTCCGCATTGCGCCGCAGCAGGGCGATCAGTGCCGGTGTCGCATCCTGTGTCTTGAGCTTGGAAAGTGCGGTGGCGGCAAAGAACTGGATACGCGGTTCAGGCGCTTCCATCAGCTTGATCAGTGCCGGGGCAAATTCCTCCGCCTTCGCTTCGCCGATGATCTTCGCCATTTGAGCACGGACTTCCGGATCGGCATCCGAGAACAGCGCCTGTGCAACGCGGCCGAGCACGGCCGGTTGTTTGCGCGACAGTTGTCCGACGCCCCAGATCGCATGCAGGCGAGCCAGCCGCTCTGTGCCGCTTTGCGCGACGGCAGTCAGCACATCCGCACCCGAGTCCCCACGCTCGACGAGTTCCCACTGGGCGGCCAGTCGCACGCGCTGATCGACATGGCCGAGTAGCTGCGAGAGCTCTTGCACGCTCCGCTGTTTCATCCCTTCGCCCAGCAGTTTCCTGGTCTGCTGCACGACGTCGCTCTTGCTCACCTCGGGGGCGTGCACTCGGAAGATCCGGCCTTTGCCGGTCTTTTCCCAGCCCTGAATCCAATCGAGCACATACACGCCGCCATCGACGCCGAATGCGACGTCCGAGGGATAAAGTCCCCACAGGAGTTTACCGGTCATCTCCTCTGGTTTGTTATCCTGGAGGATGTCGCCCGGGTTTTCGACCGTGTAGCTTGCGCCTTTCGGCTTCAGGGCAAACGAGCGGATGCCGCCTGGGAAATCCGCGTAGAAGAAGTGGTCGCGATAGGAATCCGGCAGCCCCGTGCCCGGATAGTATGCAATGCCGGCAGGTCCATGCCCGATGTGGCCGACGGACGGCAGGAGTGACAGAGCGGTTTCTCCGCGGTCCAGCTCCCAGAGTTTTTCCGAATTCCAAGCGCCGAGCTTCGGCAGAAACTGCCATCCGAGCCGCCAGCCGTAATCTCCGCCCTCCACGAGATGCTCCCACCGGGCCTTGTCTCCGCCGTCAGCGTTGTTATCGCCAGTGAAAAGGTCACCCACATCATTGAAAGCGAGCGACTGCGGGTTGCGGAGTCCCCAGGCGTAAAGCTCCATCTCGGAGCCGTCCGGATTGGCGCGGAAGACGGCGCCAGTGTCCGGTACGTTAATGATCCTGCCTTCCCTGGTGGTCACCCGTGCTCCGCAATCGGCGATGCTCCAGTAGATCTTGCCATCCGGACCGAGCTTGATGCCATGCATGTCGTGTCCGCTATAGACCACGTGTACACCGAAACCGCTGGCGATCGCCTCGCGTTTCTCTGCCGTGGCACCTTTGCCGGTGAGACGCCAGACTTCGGGAATCACCGTGAACCAGACGTCATCGCCATGCGCGAGCACGCCTGCGGCGACCCCAGTGGTCAGCTTATTGAAGCCATCTGCAAAGACGCTGGCAGTCTCGGCTTTGCCGTCACCATTTCGATCTTCGATGAGCTTGATCCGCTCACTCTCGAGTTCGCCATCCTTCCAATCGAAACGGCCGTCCCCATTCAGGTCAGGGCGATCCTTGCTCGGTTTCAGGTTCTTCCCGGGAGCCCATTCTGATTTCAGGAATGTTTCGCGCTCCTCTACCGAACGCAGAGCGAGATTCGGAATGGTCCAGTCGGTGTTCTTGCGGATGTCCGGATTCGAGCTGCGGCGGCGATAAGTCTCGGCAACGAATGCGCGTCCTTTGTGGTCAAAGGTAAGGGCGACGGGATTTGCGAGCAGCGGTTCCGAGGCCCAGACTTCCACCTGCAGCCCGGGAGCGACCGAGAAGCTTTTTGCCGCAGCTTCCGGTGTCTCATTTCCGGTGACGGACTCCGGATACTTGTCGTCCTTTTTCTTTCCAGTGTCACCAGGCTCGGCAAGAGCGGTGAACGGGAGAAGGGTGGCAATCGCCAGGGCAAGGGGAGGGACGGAGGGGCTCATGGGGAAGGGGACTGATCGTTCACCTGTACGTGTAAGCTGGCGGTAGGGAAGCGAAGAATCTGCGTGCGGGGTGGAGCCGGAGTGGTGTGGAGGAGCGCACGCGCAGAGTGGAGCATGCATCCTGCGTGCTCGGAGGGAGCGCCGCAGCTCACCCGCATTCGCCACGGTAGGTGCTCCGCTCGTGTTCGCACACCGTTGCCGCTGTCGCGCATTCAGACCGAAGAAGGTGGAGCGCACGCCTTCTGTTTTCCACATCGTCCCCAGGCACGCTGGAAGCCAATAGTGTTCGGCAGAAAGCGTGCTGTTTGAATCT